>JBDOMT010000083.1:0-17397 GCA_039831705.1 Pirellulales bacterium
GTGCTCCTGATTCCCTCGCTACCACAAGTAACTTGTCGGCATTGGAACCGTTTAAAACATTTATCTTCTCACCATCTAGCTTTACCTGATCACCCTCAACAGTCGCAGTTGTAGTTACGTTGGACAAGTTAAACCGACTGCCAGCCTCAGCATACGCACAAGCAAGTTGTAACTTGCCTTCCATGAGAGGCCCTAATAGTTCAGGCTTTTGGCCTTTCTCTCCCAAAGCACTAACCAACCCACCACCAAGAATCGCAGTAGGAGTGAACGGCTCTACAAGGTTAGCTTTGCCCAACTCAACCATCATTACAGTGAGATCCACCGCAGAACCACCAAATCCGCCATCCTCAACGTCTGCGCCAGCGATGGTGCGGAATAAGATGGTTCCGTTGGCATCGTTGGAGAGTGTGAGCATGGCGATATCGAAGGTGCCGATATCGTTTGACTCGGTCGTAAACCACGAAGTGCGTAGCTCGGTCGGCGTTTCGACATGCGGACCTGCGAAACCCACCGTACCGTTGAAGCCGGCCGTGAGGTCCCCTGCGACCAGGGTGGGTGCAATCCCTGCAGAGTCGCCCAGTCCGTTGGCCCCATTGGGTGAACCTAAAAAGGCTGGAGGACTATGCACAATCGTGCCTTCGGTCAGGATGACTTGCAAATCGGCGTTGGTCCAGTCGGTGGTCGCGGTGACGCGCATCGCATAGGTGGTGAAACCGTCCAAAGCCGAATTGTCGAAATTACCATTCTCGACCGGAACAAACACGGTCGAAGTCGCACCCGAACCGGGAGGATCAGGATTTGGAGGATCTGGCGGAAGCGTGGTTTCAAGAGCGACAATCTGGCCATTGACGATTCTCAGATCTGGTAGAAGTTCATCATAAGGGACCGATTCACGACCACTGGGACCAAATTCAACTGCAAAACCACTAATCGTCCGATAGGCCAGGGTGCCATTGGCATCGTCGGAGAGTGTGATCGTAGCGATATCAAAGATGCCAATATTGTCATGGTCGGTGGTGAACCAGGAGGTCAATAATTCGGTAGGAGTTTCCAACTGCGTTCCTGCAAAACCGACAGTTCCCATAAATCCACCCGTGAGGTCCCCTGGCACAAGAGTGGGAGCCATAGCGGCGGAGTCGCCAAATCCATTGACGTTACTTGGTGATCCCAAGAAGGCGGGCTGCACATGATTGAGCGTCCCGCTGGTTAGCTTTACATGTAAATCTGAGTTGGTCCAATCGGTAGGCGCATCCACTCGATAGGCATAGGTTGTGTATCCGACTAATGAAGGGTCATCAAAAACTCCCGTTGTAACGGGAACAAACGACGAAATCGTCTCCGCCTGTGTGGCATACGGCAGGGAAATACCCAAGCTGACTGCAAACCAAAAATGCCTTATTTCGAAGCTCCTATCGGAAAAGATGCTCGTGCCCACAAGGATGGACAGCACACCCTGAGCGTACTAAAACTGCGTACCAATGTCAATCAAACTGCCTCAACCAATACAAGCACGACGCACAAGCGAGTGGGTTTTTCACGCACGTACCCACTTGCTGGCGCTGCGTGCTTGTATGATCATTCCAATTTCCTTCACAGCCTTCCGGTTCTGGAATTGGTTCTAGGGTGGTGGAATTCGAGGTGGTGGCAGATCGTTTTGGTTGGGTGCCTGGAACACCATGCTACGTACTTGGGGGAAGTGTTGGCGCAGCAGCTTTTGGAAGGCATCACGCGGCAACAGCGTACCGATAGTTGACAACGGGTCAGTCAGAACGCCTCGCGACCCGATCACGATGCACATTGCATGGGAAGAAGTTCCTTGGCCGGTACGCAGGTTGATGACGTGGCTCATTCGCTGACCTTGCCGCACGAAATATTGCACTGTGTCGCCGGAGATGCTGACAGCGCAGTTGGCCAATCGAATCGGTTGAGCGCCAGACTTACCTAAATCTACAGGCCAACCCGATTCACCCGGCGGCGGATCTCCCAGCACCTTGTCGCCCCCCGCTTCGAAGGCAGCTCGGTGAATCCCCTGCTCTGCGAGCACTCGCAAGGCTTCGTCCCCCGCATATCCTTTGGCGATACTGCCCAGGTCCAACAGCATGCCAGCTTGGGTCAGTTCGACCGTTTGCTGGTCAGGATTCAGATGCATTTTTTGATACCCGACCAGTTGCTGCGCGGCACGCAATTGAGTCGGTTCCTTGCCTGTACGCCGCGCCTCACGCCACTGACGCACCACCGGCCCGATGGTTGGGTCGTAGAGACCACCGGTCCATACGGCCAGCTGCCGGGCGAAAGTGAGTACCGTAAAAAACTCGGTGCTGACCGGCACGGGCCCCCGGCCAGCCTGACGGCACAACCGTGACAGCTCACTGCTAGGTTCGTAGTCTGAAAAAATCTGATTCAGCGCGCGTACTCGCCGAAAAGCAATCGCCGCAGCTTGCTCTCCAGCCTTGCGCGAAGGGGCCCATACCGTCAGGTCGACCAGCATACCCATCTGAAACTGAGAGACACGCACCCGTTGAAGAGGTCGAGTTGGTAGGTCCGAAATACCCTGTTCTGCTGGTGAGGGTAGCGCGTCAGAAGATATTTGTTCGCCCGCTGGTACCCCGTAAACTTCCCAAGACCCACACACTCCCCATCCCAGGACCAGCAAGTAGAAGAGCCACCATTTTATAGACTCATGACCCATGATACGCCGCTTGCTCCTAAACCCCTAGAAAGAATAGGCCGGACAAGCTCTGCACTGTTCCGGTCACCATACTTCCACCTTCGCCCTGCTGCCCTTATGATACACGCATCAGCCGCAGGGCGCTAGCCCACGGTTTATCACCATCAGGGTCATCTCATAAAAACCGGGCGCTAACGCATTGCGGCTGATTAAAATACGACATCCACTCCAATGCAAAAAATGATTCATGAAGAAAACAATCCCAATATTAGTCGGATTCATCTTATTGGGTGGCACGGTTTATTGGGTGATTCCCAGCGGAGAAGATGCCGCGCAGCAGTTAGATCGAGCTCAGACAGGTGAAGCCAAAAAGGCTGACCAAATTCAAGCGTCTGCAGAACATCAGGAACTGATGTTGTCCGAGGAGAATACCAAAGTCGGTTTTTCTTGCGCCAAAGATCTGGGGGGTAAAACACTTACCATGCGCGGCGGTTGGAGCGAACCCTTTGGCAGCCGCATGTCTGGTCGGGCGATGCTCGATCCGCAATCGGGGCAACTTTTGCAGATCGAACTGATTTTTGAAATTAACACCCTGTGGAGCGAGCACGATCAATTAACCGATGCCCTGCTGACTAAGGGATTTTTTCAAGCCAAAGAACATCCTCAGGCCACGTTTATCAGCACTCGTATTGCCACCGGTTCCCCTGAAGGAAGTGCTCAGGCGGACGCCACGCATCAGATCGAAGGCAATTTTACCCTGAATGGAATTACCAAGTCGATTTCCTTTCCAGCTCGAATGGAACTGACTGCGGATCAGTTCCAACTGCATAGCCAATTCAGCCTGCAGCGCGAGGATTTCAATATTCGTTTTACCGACACGGCCGGATTCGGACTGTTGACTGACGAGAATATTTCTAAGTTGGTCGCTTTGGATGTCTTGATCGACGGACCCATTGGCACCGCTGCGACGGAGCAAACGGATCGTGCGGTGGCTGATACTGATGGTTCCGGAGCACCGACCTCCAACAGGCTATCCATCGATAGGCAATCAGTCGATTTGTCCAAGCTGCCCCCGACTTACACCGAAACGATTCCTGCCACGCAAATAGAGTTTTCGATGGTTCTCCTACCAGGAGATGCGGAACGGAAAATTTCACCTTTGTACGTCGAACGTCATGAGGTGACCTGGAATGAATTCATGCCCTGGGTAGCCGGGCGAGATCTGGAGAACCAGCAAGATCTGGGAGAATTGCGGGCCATGAAATTGCGTCCCAGCCCTCCTTATGGGTCGGTGGACCGGGGCTTTGGCATGGACAGGCGGCCAGCACTTGGCATGTCGCAGCTTTCCGCCAATCTCTATTGCCAGTGGCTTAGCAAACAGACTGGAAAAACTTACCGCTTACCAACCGAGCAAGAATGGGAGCATATTTACCAGCTTGGAGGCGGACGCCTTGATGGGCCACTTGCGGAGGAAGACGCGAACCGTTTGACCGTGTATTCTGACAACTCGTGGGACGACGATGTCGACGATTGGGCAACTCGGCCGGTGGAGTCTACCCAGGCAAACCAGCAGGGAATCTACGACCTGGCAGGCAATGTGTGCGAATGGGTCACGGGCACCGATGACCAACGCGTCGCTCGCGGCGGCCATTTCGATTCAGAGGCCAAAGATTTGGGAGTGGGTCGCCATGTGGAAACGGCCGCCTGGAACCGAGACTATCCCAATGAGCCCAAGAGCATCTGGTGGTTTGTGAACGCTCCCTGGGTTGGCTTTCGAGTTGTTTGCGAAGCCAGTGAGGTAGATGCTACTAAAGTGGAAGTTTCGTCACCCAAACAAGAGGAGACTGCCCCTTCGGCCTAGGGCGCATCTGTTAGCCAGCGACCACCTGCAGAACAGGCGGCTTGAGGAAACCCAATGAAAGGGGTCAAACAGAAACACAGGGGGGTTTGGGGGGATACACCCCAATGAACTGCCAATTGGATATCCATTTTTCTTCCACCTCGAACTGAATGACTCTGCCAACTGGCTAAGTAAAAGTTGTGAACATCAACTAAGTGGCTACTCATCCTGAAATGCTTTGAGGGGTGCCCCCCAAACCCCCCAAGTATTCCGAAAAGCATCACCGATCATAAACTAATGTCTAACCCTCTGAGTTATGCTGTTCCGTTTAGGTAGAGCCCATTTTCTTCTGTGCCAGGTACCCTCTCTTGTCTTCCCGTTTTGCTTTCCATCGACTTGTCCGATATACCTTGCTCTGGGTGGTGATTGGACTCGTTTATTTCACGATGCCTGTCACGATCTTTGCCAAGGTGGTAGTGCTGGCCAACCGGACGCCAACGCCGGTCACAGTCACCGCTCTCCCTGTCGGTGAACCTCCGCGAAAAGTAACGATCAACCCCGGCGACGCCCGGCCGATCTACTTCGAACAGCAACTGCAAATCCGTTACCCTTCGAAGCGGCCCACCAGTACCGATGCCCATTCCCGCTCCCGTTCGAACACCCCATTTCGCTTCGGCACAGACAATTCCAAGGAAAAAGATCCCCACGCGCAAGAGCATTCCCTGAAAGATGCCAGTGCCTACTACTTTGGTCTCTCGTCTGAAAACAAGTTGGTGTTTGAAGAAATTGGATTAGGGGGAAGCCGTCGTCAGGCACCCCGTCGGCCAATTGCCAAAGAGCAGAAGCGATTTTTCCCGGCCGGTGATAAAGCAAACACAATTCCTGTAAAAATTCTGGTCGACGAAGACGAAAAGTCTCACCGCAGAGTTTGGGAATCCCGTTTGCGTAAGCGTGTGGAGAATGCCTCGCGGGTGCTGGCAGTCCACTGTGGCATTCGTTTCCAGGTGGTAGCAGTCGATACGTGGGATTCTGACAATGGGCAGAATGATTTCTTTCAGTCCCTGAGGGAACTGGAACGCGAGGTCTACCCCAAACCGGGCCAATTGGCTATTGGCTTTAGTAGCCAGTACCGCATCGCCCGAAGCCGAATTCATATGGGAGGTACCCGGGGTGCACTGCATTCTCATATTTTGCTGAAGGAACGTTCTCCTAACGTGCGCGAAACGGAACGGTTAGAACTGTTAGTCCATGAACTGGGACATTTTTTGGGCGCATCGCACAGTCCAGAACCCACGAGTGTGATGCGGCCAGTGCTCAGTGGTGGATTGCAGCGCCGAGTCAATGCGCACATTCGATTTGACCCGGTCAACACTCTGCTCATTGCCATGATGGGTGAAGAAATTCGCGAACATCGAGTGAAAAAACTATCGGATCTCTCGCTTTCTACCAAAAGGCGAATGCAGGAAGTTCAAAGTGTCCTGGTGAAGGCTCTGCCGGACGATCCGGCCGCCGGACATTACGTGCAACTGTTAGGGATGGCCACAACCGGGCCTTTACTGACAGAGACAAGTAAGATTTTGCAACAGCTTTTGCACGTGGCAAAGCAGAGTAATAAAGCGGACAGCGGACAGCGGAAAGCGGAGAGAGATGAAAATGGTGAAGTGCTTGGACCAGGTAATGGCGACCTGCTCACGGAAGTCTACGTACGAGAGGCAGCTCTGGCTGCTCAACAAGCCCGCAGTGAATATGCGGAGACCGCATTTTTATTAGCACTGGGGATTGCCATGGATGACACGGATTTACTCCGATCACTGCCTTGGATCGAGCCAATTTTGCGCCGAGTTGAGACAGACGCACAGAGGCGTGCACGCGCGCAGGTTTTTGGCAAGCCCACCATGCGCGGCCGTCGGGATTTGACTCGTCATTTTTTTGTTTCTGCATTGTCGGTAGCATTCCATGGCAGCCGCGCAACGCGCGGCGCTGGGATTGCCAAGGAGCTCTTCGACGCCCAAGGTGGCAGAGGCTTTAGCTTTAAGGACATGGCGGCCAATCGGTCAGGCATCGCTTTCGCCGTAGCCGTGCTAGGTAAAAAGATACCATTGACCACCGTAGCGACTGACTTTCAAGTAGATGCATTTCTTCCCACCCTCGAAGGCTTAACCGAGAACTTGTCCCCCAGCCAATGGAAGCAAGACTACGGAGGATATAGCGATGAACGGTTTACCGAACAACTGAGACATATCGATCGAAGGGTGATGGAGCTCCCCATTTATCAGCAGTCGCGCCGCAGTGGGAAGAAAAAGTGAGGCTCCTCTGACGAAGACGGAGGCTTCCATTGGGAACCACTCAAAACGGTAGAAATTTTAAACCCCGAAGGGGTGGCCCTTTACCGGCCCAGGGTGAAGTGGAGCGAGGAACGAGCGGAACGAAACCCTGGGTTGATAAAGGATAGGTATCTAAACCCCAACGGAGTGGCCCTAAACGTAAGTGAAGCTAATTGTCCGATTAGGACCGCCCCGTTGGGGCTTTAGAATTATTTTGAATCACACAACCCAGGGTTGCGCAAACGCTCGCATGGCTCGCATTGACTCCACCCTGGGCTGATTTAGGAACACCCCTTCGGGGTTGATATATACACGGGCATTAAAAAACCACTGCCCTTTATTTGACGCTAGGCGCTGGTTGGTTCGTGTGCTAACAACTAGGGTTCCATGAGACTATCAATAATTTTATCTGAAGCACGTAATCCTGATTCCAGTCACCCTTCCATTGGTTCCTTAATGTCCATCGAGAACTACAAACCAGAAAAACCCCACCTCGTCGGCATCGACTCAGATGGATGTGTCTTTGACACCATGGAATTAAAGCACAAAGAATGCTTCATCCCCAACTTCATCAAACACTACGATCTTCAAGGGGTCAGCAAATATGCCCGGGAAGCGTCGGAATTTGTCAATCTTTATTCCAAAAGCCGAGGTATCAATCGATTTCCAGGATTACTCGAACAACTCGATTGGTTGCGCAGCAGACCTGAAGTGATTGCCCGTAAAATTCGCGTGCCACAGCCCGAAGGAGTGAGCCGTTGGGTGGAACAGGAAACCCGTTTGGGTAATCCAGCATTGGAACGAGCGACCGAAGCAACTGGCGACCCAGACCTGAAAAAGGCATTGGCCTGGTCACGTGCCGTAAACGAGTCGATCACCCAGATGGTTCGAAATGTCCCCCCATTTCCTTCCGTGAAACCGTGCTTGGAACGATTTACGGAAGCTGCGGACATGCTGGTTGTTTCCGCCACACCCAATGCCTCGTTGACTCATGAGTGGGAAGAACATGGAGTGGCCTCCTATGTACGTGCCATCTGTGGGCAAGAAGCCGGTTCCAAGAAGGAAATACTAGCTTTGGCCAGTCAGTATGAGGCTGGCAACGCTCTGATGATAGGTGATGCCCCAGGGGACTACCTGGCCGCGGAAGCGAATCAGTGTCTATTTTTTCCGATCAACCCTGGCAATGAAGAGGCAAGTTGGCAGCAATTGCTAGAGGAAGGATACGACCACTTCCTGGCAGGTACGTTTGCCGGTGACTATCAGCAAAAGTTACTGGAAGAGTTCAATCGACACTTACCAACCGAACCGCCATGGCAAGAGTAGATGTCTTAGAGCTGTATTTTTCATATATTATTTTCTTTCCCAGTACGAATTCAATTCCTTTCCCAATGAAAGTATTTCATGACTGAGCTTTGCGACTTTGGCTTGATCGGCTTGGCAGTGATGGGCGAAAACCTGGCACTGAATATCGAGAGTCGTGGCTACCGCGTGGCCGTTTTTAACCGCACCACCTCAAAGGTCGATGCCTTCGTGCAAGGTCGAGCCAAGGGCAAGCAGTTTGCAGGCTGTCATTCACTCGAAGAGTTGGTCCAATCGCTCGCCACACCACGTAAAGTGATGATGATGGTTAAGGCAGGGCCCGCAGTCGACAAGCTAATCGATACGCTGATTCCGATGCTTTCCCCTGGCGATATTCTCATCGATGGGGGCAACACCTATTATGCCGACACCGAACGCCGTACCAAGCATGTTCAAGAGCAGGGACTCCTGTACTGTGGTACGGGGGTCTCTGGAGGCGAGGAAGGAGCCCTGCTCGGTCCCAGCATGATGCCAGGAGGCAGTCCGGATGCCTGGCCCATTCTGAAGCCAATCTTCCAGGCCATTTCTGCCAAGGTAGGCCCCAATGCAGATATTCCTTGCTGTGAATGGGTTGGGCCACGAGGAGCCGGCCATTACGTGAAGATGGTTCATAACGGCATCGAGTATGGCGACATGCAACTGATCTGCGAGGCCTACTTTTTGATGATAGAGGCCTTGGGACTCAGCAATGGCCAGCTGTACGACGTCTTTGCACGTTGGAACCAAGGCGAACTCGATAGCTACTTAATCGAAATCACACGCGACATTTTCAGTGTCCACGATGGCAACTCGGACGATTTTCTGCTCGACAAAATCATGGACCGGGCCGGCGCCAAAGGAACCGGCAAATGGATGAGCCAATTGGCGCTTGACTTG
Organism: Pirellulales bacterium; assembly: GCA_039831705.1. Lineage (GTDB taxonomy): Bacteria > Planctomycetota > Planctomycetia > Pirellulales > Lacipirellulaceae > JAJRWS01. Next base: position 9,068 of record JBDOMT010000083.1, read on the forward strand.
GGGGTACCTAGCACCCTGGTGACCGAAGCAGTCTACGCTCGCTGTCTTTCCGCCCTGAAAGAATCCCGTGTTCGTGCCAGCAAACAGTTGCAAGGTCCGCAGGCTAAGTACGATGGCGACCCACAAGAGTTCGTCGAACAAATACGCCAGGCCCTGTACGCTTCAAAAATTTGTAGTTATGCCCAAGGATTCGTCCAACTGCAAGCCGCAGCTCTGGAACACGATTGGCCACTTGATTTTGGCAACTGCGCCATGTTGTGGCGCGGTGGCTGCATCATTCGAGCCGTCTTTCTCGATCGCATCAAAGAGGCGTTTGATACCGACCCCAAGTTAGAAAATCTATTGTTGGCGCCCTATTTTAGTGACGCAATCCACCAGGCCCAAGACGCCTGGCGAAACGTAGTGGCCACCGCTGTCCGATTAGGAATTCCAACTCCCGCTTTTTCAGCAGCACTCGCCTATTACGACGGCTATCGTCGCGATCGATTACCCGCCAACCTTTTACAAGCGCAACGCGACTACTTCGGCGCCCACACCTTCGAGCGATTGGACCAAGAAGGATGGTTCCACGCCGAATGGATTCAATTACGCCGTGACCCGGAGTGACCCAGGGTTACGCACTCATAATTCATGCACGACGCGCTAGCGAGTGGGTAACTGAATGTGATACCCACTTGCTGGCGCTGCCTGCTAATTCTGGGGCTTGGAAACCTGGGTTGCGATGTCGTAGAATCAACCCTGTACTATTTAGTCCCGAAGGGACGACCCTATATCAGCCCAGGGTGCAGCGTAGCGAGGTACGAGCAAGCGCAACCCTTGGAAATGTAGGAATTTCGCCGGAAACCCCAACGGGGTGGCCCTAACTTTTTCCCCGGACCCTGAACCATGCCTACTTCTACTTACTTACAAAAACTATTCAGCCTCGAAGGCCAGGTCGTCGTGGTGATTGGTGGCACTGGCGTATTGGGGGGAATCTTGAGCGAAGGAATTGCCCAGGCTGGTGCCCATGTGGTGGTGGCTGGGCGCAGCGAAGAACGGGGCAGTCAGCGGGTCGAAGCGATGGAACAGTTGGGAGCAAAAGGATCTTTTGCCTCAGTCGACGTCACTTCACGTGCATCGATCGAAAAATTGCTCGAGTCGGTTACCCAGCAGCATGGGCGTGTCCACGCACTGGTAAACGCGGCGGGAGTCAATTCAGCGACGCCCTACCTTGAAATTACCGATGAAGATTTTGACCGTATCATCCAGACCAACCTCAGGAGTACTCACCAGGCTTGCCAGATCTTTGGCCGCCACATGATCGATTCGGGAGGTGGCTCGATCGTCAACATCGGCAGCGTAACCAGTTTCCTGCCCTTATCCCGCGTCTACATCTATTCGGCCTCCAAAGCGGCCGTCCTGAGTCTCACCCAAAATGTCGCACGCGAGTTTGCCCCGCACCAAGTTCGCGTCAACTGCCTCTGCCCCGGCTTTTTCCCCGCCGAGCAAAACCGCAAGATCCTCGACGAGCAGCGTGTGGCCGCCATCCTGGGCAGAACTCCCATGGGCCGTTTTGGCGAACCCGAAGAGCTCATCGGCACCATGCTACTGATGCTCGCCCCCAACGCCGGCAGTTTCCTAACTGGTGAGGCCATCTACATCGATGGCGGATTTACTTCAATGACGATCTAATAAAGTCGGCAGTTCCAAAATGGCCAATGGAGCCTAGCCCGCATATTTCACCCGTTTCTGCTGCGGCGTCCCAAGTCCTTCCGTGGCTGCGTTATGTTTCGGCCTCGGGCACCGCGGCGCAGCAGTGGTCGCCTCAACGTGTATAAAACACGCCTGCGGTCGCAAACCTCACATGCCTTGCCACAAAAGTACTTGAGCCACCTCGCGACGAAACGGATAAAATATACGGGTTAGGGGAGTTGGCGATGAGCATCTCGTGCCTTCGACCGTGGGTTTTTGGGTGACGATACCCCAATCAGAAGAGAAATCGATGGTAGTAAGCCAACGTCCGTTTCTGGCGTCGGGCAGATTCACCGCCGCACCTTAGCGTTTTGCAAAATTCAGCCGTTAGTGGCCCCTGATGCTGGTAAACTTCCGGCCATTTCGTGGATACTAGGGGCGAGCTGTTGTAATAGGCAACATTCCAAGCCTGGAGTGGTTCCAGGCAATACCAAATGGGAAATCCCGGTCCAAGATAATTCTTGCATTCTGACCACACCATGGATAGGATCAGGAATGAAATCGTAACGTGCATGGGGGGTATATATCCCTTTGTGGGGATTCAAATTCCTATCAGTTGGCAGCGCCGGTTCGCGGTACACATCGGTCGCATGCAGTCGTGTGAGATTGACCAGTTGATGACTGGCGTGCCCGGAACGGATCGGATTGTGCCTGCGACAGGACCGAAGATGGGGCTGAATGACAAACAGGCTCGTCAGGAAGCCCAGCGCTGCCTGCATTGTGACTGCGGCAATCAGAAGGGCTGTTTGTTGCGCAATTATGCAGATACCTTAAATGCCAATCCCAACCGATTTCGTGGTGAGCGGCGCCTTTTCATGCGTCAGTTGCAGCCGGGAAAAGTAGTTTTTGAGCCAGGCAAGTGCATCTTGTGCGGCCTCTGTGTGCAAATTGCAAACCGTGCCAAGGAACCCCTGGGGCTCACCTATATCGGTCGAGGGTTCGACGTGCAAATTGCTACTCCGTTCGACCACTCGCTTGACCAAGGCCTGCAACAGACTGCCCGCGAATGTGCCGAAGCCTGCCCAACCGGAGCATTAGCCCTGCGCACCGAATGTGGCCTCGCTGGGAGTTGTACCGGATGTCGGTCGACGTGAGACGAATAGTAGATGATTGCTGCCCGACACCTGTCACCTTTCTAACTCATGGCTCAAACGGTCTCCAAGTGCTACGATGCGGGCTTGTCCCATCTTGATCTCCAATGGCCAGTCGATTCCGCCACTGAGCACAGTCATGAGCAATACCTTTATCATCTTTGGCGCTTCGGGCGATCTGACAAGCCGCAAGCTGATTCCCGCTCTCTTTCAGTTGTTCCGCAAAGATCGTCTGGGAGAAAAGACACGGATCGTCGGCTTTTCTCGGAGCCCGTTCTCTCACGATCAGTGGCGGCAGAAGTTGGCAGAAACCACCGCCAAGTACGCGGGGGATACCTTTGATGATGAACTTTGGCAATCGTTTGCTGAGAAGATTTTTTATCTGGCCGGAGATATCGGCAAGCGTGAAGATTTTGATCGATTGAAGCAGTTTCTGGACGACCAGCGGGCTGCGGCCACTGAGTCACCCCATGCGAAGCATCTCAAGGATACCGGGGAGCCAGAGGAGGACCAACGGATCTACTACCTGGCCACCGCACCACGTTTCTATCAGCCAGCGATCCAACACCTGGGCGAATCGGGCCTGGCCAACGAACAGCACGGGCCGCGGCGGGTGGTGATCGAAAAACCTTTCGGCACCGATCTGGCGTCGGCGCAGCAATTAAATCAGGTGGTCCACCAGACGTTTCAGGAGCACCAGGTTTATCGAATCGATCATTACCTGGGCAAGGAAACCGTACAGAATCTCATGGTCTTGCGTTTTGCCAACACCATTTTTGAACCGGTATGGAACCGTAACTACGTCGATCATGTGCAGATCACGGTAGCAGAAAGTGTCGATGTGGGAAGCCGAGCCGGTTTTTATGATACGACCGGTGTGCTACGTGATATGTTCCAGAATCATCTGTTGCAACTGTTAATGGTCACCGCAATGGAAGCACCCGTGCACTATGAGGCCGATGCGGTACGCAACGAAAAGGTAAAGGTACTGGATGCCGTCCGGCCGATGTCCGAGGAGCAAATTTACACAGATACATTACGTGGTCAATATCGGGGTTACACCGCAGACCCCGAAGTTAACTCGACCAGCCGGACCGCCACTTTCGCAGCGGTAAAATTGTGGATTGACAATTGGCGTTGGCAGGGCGTGCCGTTCTATTTGCGCAGTGGCAAAGCCATGTCGTGCCGGACGACCCAAATTGTGATCCAGTTCCGTGAGCCGCCACAAAAACTGTTTGAAGGCAACTCCCATTCGCTGGTTGAGTCGAATCGACTCGTCATACAAGTCCAACCGGCAGAAGGGATTCAACTTCATTTTCAAACCAAAGTACCCGATGCAGGTATGCGACTTCGGCAAACCGATCTTGATTTCAGCTACCAGCAGGAGTTTCGTGGGTTGATGCCCGAAGCGTACGAGCGGCTGTTGTTGGATGCGTTGGAGGGCGACGCCAGTCTGTTTGCACGGGCAGACGAAGTCGAAGCTGCCTGGCGGGTCTGCGATCCAATTTCGAACGCCTGGGGCGACAGCGATCGGCCAACCCTATTTATGTACGATCCCGGGCTGTGGGGCCCCACCGAGTGTGTCGATTGGATGGCCCGACAAGAGGGGCCGTCCGGTGGCCGACAGTGGTTCGATTCCTGTCCGGTGTTGGGAGAGGCCCAACCATGACCACCCCCCAAAAAAACGACCCATCCTCGCCCTACCCTCCCTTGCCCGAGAATATTGGCAGCGTTCAACCGGGTGGTGGTGTTTGCTACCAAATTGAATTGGCTTGGGGGCGGCTGCGGCGGGCCTGCCTCAAGCGGTTGCGGCCTGCTTATGTTCGGCATATGGCTGAACTGCGTCGCGGCGATGTGACTGGAGCTCCCCATGAAATTCTCGACCCGCGCGATCTGAAATTTTGCTGCAATCAATGCACGGCCCATTGGCCCGCCGAGCATGATCCCTTTGTCTGGCGTGAACGGTTACCGTTTGCCCGTTGGGGACTGGCCGAATTGCAGTTGATGGGCTGGCCGTTGCTGGCGCTGACATGCTTATCCTTTGGCTTGTGTGGTTGGTGGCGCCTACTTGCCGTGGTACCTGGCGTGATGCTAGGCCTGGTCGTCTATTTTTTCCGCGATCCATCTCGTCAGATTCCAGCGGCAGCAGATGAAGTTGTCTCACCGGCCGATGGCACCATCGCTGAGGTAACCCAACTGGAACATTACAAATTCCTGGATGGTCCGGCGGTGCGGATTGGCATATTTTTGTCAATATTTAACGTTCATATCAATCGGGCGCCTCGAAACGCCCAGGTCGTGGCCATGCATTACAAACCGGGTGAATTCCTCAATGCAATCAATCCGGAAAGTGCGCTGAGGAACGAATTTCTCTGGCTCGGATTCGAGGAACCTGCTGGCAGACGTTTTGCCGTTCGTGTCATTTCTGGCCTGTTTGCCCGACGGATCGTTTGCATATTACGCCCAGGGCAGGAGGTCCATCGGGGCGAAAAATTTGGTATGATTAAACTGGGCTCGAGAACCGAACTTATACTGCCCTGTCATGAAGTAGACGTGAAAGTGACCGTAGGACAAAAAGTCAAAGCGGGCAACACCGTGCTGGCGCGGCATTTGGATAGTTGAGAGTTGGTTGGGAGTCGCGTCAGGTACCACCTGCAAAGCAGGTGGCTTGAGGAAGGCCCCTAAGGGGGCCGAACAGAAACATAGGGAGGTTTGGGGGGTACCCCCCAATGAACTGCCAAATGCATCTCCATCCTCTTCCACCGCGAACTGAATGATCCTCCCAACTGGCAAAGCAACGATTATGAACATCGACTACGTGACTACTTGTCAAGGGATGCATTGGGGGGTTCCCCCCCAAACCCCCCAGTATTGGTTTCTAAGCTGCTAGAGCGCAAAACGCACTCCACTGAAACACCGATTTATGCGACCTATTCGTGCCATCGCCGTTTTACCTACGCTTTTCACATTGGGAAATCTTGTCTGTGGATTTTTTGCGATCGTGGTTGCTTCACGGATTGCCCGGCCTGGAGATATCTTTGTGCCCGCCCCCATGCTGGAACCGCCCACACTGGAAAAAGTGAGGCAACTGATTGACAGTGGTGACCCGACACACAACCTGATGCTCTGTGGTGGATTAATCTTTCTGGCCATGTTGTTTGATACATTCGATGGGCAGGTAGCTCGGCTTACTCGGGTAACTAGTGATTTTGGCGGCCAACTCGACAGCCTTTGCGATGTGGTTTCATTTGGTGTGGCGCCGGCCATCTTGCTGGTAAAGATGTGTCCTCAATTTACCAGCGTACACCGTGAGGCGATTTGGAGTATTGCCGCTCTGTTTGCCTGTTGTGTCGCTTTGCGACTGGCACGGTTCAACGTGGAATCCGATGATACAGACGATCACAATAGTTTTGCTGGCCTGCCCTCCCCTGCGGCCGCTGCGGTTATTGCCAGCGCGGCAATTCTTTCTTACACGCTTCGTAACGAAATCAACCATGATGATTTCGCTGGCTACGATTGGTGGCTGCAAAGAATCTTGCCTCCCTTTGCCTTAATAATCGCGATGTTGATGGTTTCTCGAATTCACTACCCTCATGTGGTCACGCATTTATTGCGCGGCCAGCGCAGCTTTGCCCATGTGGTAGGAATCGTATTTGCATTGATGGTTTTACTATCGGTTCGCTGGTATGCGGTTCCAACAGTGTGCGTACTGTATGCGGTGTTCCCTTTATTACGATACACCTGGATATTGATTCGATACCGTCAAGCCACGTGGCGTGCTCCCCCAAACAAAGCGACTTGACTCATGTTTACCGGATTAGTCCAACAATTGGCGGAAGTGGCGGAATTGATTGCTGCGCCTCCAGGTATGCGACTGGTCATTGGAACGCAATCGGACCATGGGCTATTTGATCGAATTACTATTGGCGACAGCATCGCCATCAATGGTTGTTGCCTGACCGTGGTTAAAGTGGAGGATGAACGGCTGTCTTTCGATGCCGGCCCCGAGACGCTCGTACGGACCAATCTGGGTGATCTGGTTGCGGGAAGTCGTGTCAACCTGGAAACCTCACTCAACCTGGGCGACTCACTCGGTGGACACCTGGTAACCGGCCACATCGATGGAGTGGGGTTGGTCGATGAGCGATTGGACGATGGGAAATGGACCACGATCTGGTTTTCAGCCGAAGCGCCACTTTTGCGGCAAATGGCCAGCAAGGGTTCCGTAACCGTAGATGGAGTGAGCCTGACGTTGGTGGATGTCGAAGCAAACCGATTCAGCGTAGCCCTGATCCCTCACACTCTTCAAGTCACCACGCTTGGTACACGCAAACCGGGTGATCGCGTAAACCTAGAAACAGACGTCTTAGCTAAGTACGTTGAAAGGCAGTTGCAGTGGATGCAGTAAATGAAGTAAGCAGTCGAGGAAGTCGCAAGAACCGGCAGACCAAATCTTTCTTGATGCAACGTTTTCAAGAAATGGGTATCACGCCAGCGACTCGCCATGGTCAGAATTTCCTGATTGACTTGAACTTGCAGCGGATGATTGTCGACGCCGCCCAACTCGATCGGCACGATGTGGTTCTGGAAATTGGCACCGGCACCGGTTCACTCACGGCCCAATTTGCCGCTCAAGCCGCTGCCGTGGTGACCGTGGAAATTGATGGGCACCTGTTTGAATTAGCCAGTGAGTTGTTGCTTGACTTGAACAACGTGACGATGCTGAAGCAGGATGCTCTGCATAACAAAAATCGTTTTGCTCCAGAAGTGCTCGATGCGGTTCAACAGCAGATGTCCGAGGGGTCGGGCCGCAGGCTTAAACTGGTCGCCAACCTGCCTTATAATATTGCCACCCCAGTACTCTCCAATTTGTTGACCTGGAATGAGGCGCCTCATTCGATGATCGCCACGATCCAAAAAGAACTGGCCGACCGGATTGTAGCCAAGCCTTGGAGCAAGGACTATGGATCGCTGTCTGTTTGGATGCAGGCCCAGGCCCAAACCGAAATTGTCCGAATCATGCCACCGTCCGTGTTTTGGCCTCAACCCAAAGTCCAATCCGCAATCATTCGTGTAGTCATCAACCCTGAGCGACGTGCGGCGATTCCCAATTTGAAATATTTTCACCAATTCGTCAAAGCCATCTTCATCCATCGTCGCAAATTCCTCCGCGCCAATGTGGTAGCCGCGATGAAACGCCATTTGAGCAAAACCGAAGTCGATCAAATCTTACAGCAATTGGAGCTGAGCGATGACACTCGCGCCGAACAACTCGACGTGTCCACACTCCTGAAACTAACCGAATGTGTACGTGCAAAGGCTCCCGATTGGTGCTTATGAAGGAATGGTGGGAGTGTGAAGGTTGAATGATGAACGAAAGGAAGGCCCCAGATTGCAGCCAGGGCCAATCCAACTGAAGACCACCGCCTGAAGGCGGAGGGTTCGCCGACAGTCGGCTAAAGCCCGACTTTCTGGTTGTGGCTTACTTACCGCAATCGCCACGAAGTG
>JBDOMT010000458.1:0-17039 GCA_039831705.1 Pirellulales bacterium
GGATAAGCTGGGCGTTGACTTGTTGAGTTTCTCCGCGCATAAATTCTTTGGTCCTAAAGGAATTGGAGGGCTGGTAGTACGGCGTAATCGTCCTGCGACTAGGTTGCAGCCACAGATCATTGGTGGGGGTCAACAAGCGGGACGCCGCAGTGGAACTCTGAATGTGCCTGCGATTGTTGGCATGGCATGTGCGCTGGAACTTTGCCTGCAAGAATTGCCGCAAGAGGCTGTACGGCTGGCGAACCTGCGCGACCGTCTCCGTCATGGCTTGGAAGAAACCGTGGGGGATGTGATCTTGTGCGGTCCCGAACCAGAATCTCATGGTTGTAAGGGTGGGGAACTTCGATTGCCAGGCAATCTCAATATGGCGATCCGTAATGTGGATGGCGAGGCCATGCAGATGGCGATGCCCCAACTGGCTATAAGTAGTGGTGCCACCTGCGCATCGGTCGACCCGGAGCCTAGCCATGTGCTACTTGCACTGGGCATGTCGGTTGACCAGGCACGTGGTAGCCTGCGATTTGGTTTGGGGAGGTTTAATACGGACAAGGATGTCGCCTTTGCACTGGAAACAGTAGCATACGCTGCCCACAAGCTACGGAAATTGGTGCGGTGAGACTCCCTCCGAAACAGGAGATCTGCGAAGTCAGTTGAAACATGGCCTTTGCAACGTGGTTGCTCAATTGCTACAATGGGACCGTTACCAGCAACGCATTACATCACATATTTCAGAGGAATTCTGCCATGGGTATTGTCTTGACCGAAGAAGCCGCCAAGGAAGTTAAGCGGATTATCGAGGATCAAAAGCTCGAAGAGGGTACAGTACTACGGGTGGGGGTTACAGGCGGTGGCTGTAGCGGATTTTCTTATGCCTTAGGGTTTGATAAAAACTTTGACGACAAAGTCGATTCAAAGTTCCAACATCATGGTATCGACGTGGTGGTCGATAAAAAGAGCGCCCTTTATCTAGATGGCACTACCGTTGACTTCTACTCGGGCATCGATAAGCGTGGCTTCACATTCGACAACCCCAACGCAGTAAAAAGCTGCGGTTGCGGTAGTTCATTTCAGGCTTGATTGTTTGCGTCAAAGCGAACTTGGACAATACTCGCGTGGGATGCGTGTAAGATGGCAGGGTCGGACTCGCGAGCATTGTCCCAGTTCGCCTTGGTACAATGAACCAGTTCGGATTGGTGCGATATACCCAGCGTCTACGCCATCGCTACCGTGACGGTTTTCGATTCGGTGTACGCTGCCAGACCTGCTTCCCCCAGTTCGCGTCCCAGGCCGCTTTGCTTGAAGCCTCCGAAGGGAGCGCCTGCATCGAATACGTCGTAGCAGTTCACCCATACTGTGCCGGCGCGCAGACGGTGGGCCAGGCGATGTGCTTTGCCGATGTCGCGGGTCCAGACGGCCGCGGCTAGGCCAAAGTTGCTGTCATTGGCCCGTTGGGTCAGCTCCTCGACGTCGCTGAACTTCATCACGGACAAGACCGGGCCGAAAATTTCTTCCCGTGCAATTCGCATGTCGTCAGACACTTCTGTGAACAGGGTTGGTTCGATGTAGTAGCCCGTGTCGCCGTGACGTTCACCGCCACTGATGCATTTGGCTCCATCTTGTTTTCCGTACTCGACGTATTTGAGGATTTTGTCGAACTGTGCCTGGTCGATTTGCGGACCTTGCTCGGTTTCGGGATCGAACGGATCGCCCAGACGACGTTGTTGGTTTTGTGCTTGCAAACGGTCGACCAATTCATCGTGGACACTATCCTCCACATAGAGACGACTGCCGGCACAGCAACATTGGCCCTGATTGAAATAAAGGGCAAAGTGGGCCCCAGCGGCAGCCGCTTCCAGGTCGGCATCGGCGAACACCACGTTGGGACTTTTGCCACCTAACTCGAAGGTGAGTCGTTTCATCGTGGTTGCCGCTTCGCGCTGAATGATTTGTGCGGTGGACAGTTCTCCTGTGAAGGCAACCTTATCGATGCCCGGGTGCTTAACAATCGCACCGCCCGCAGTTGGACCATATCCGGGCACCACGTTGATCACACCGTCGGGTATGCCCGCCTTCTGTGCCAAGCGGGCCATCCGAAGACAGGTTAACGGTGTTTGCTCTGCCGGTTTCATGACGATTGTACATCCGGCGGCCAGTGCGGGGCCCCATTTCCAGGCAGTCATCAAGGCTGGAAAATTCCAGGGAATGATTTGTCCCACCACTCCGACTGGCTCTTTGCGAGTGTAACAAAAGTAGTCACCGCGGATGGGGATCGTTTGACCGTGAATTTTGTCGGCCCAGCCTGCATAATAGCGGATGCAATCGATAACCAATGGAATATCTGCCGCTTTCGCATCGCTGATCGGTTTGCCATTGTCCAAGGTTTCCAATGCCGCTAATTCGTCTGCCTCGGCTTCCAAGAGATCGGCGAACTTGTTCATCAGTCGTCCACGATCGCGTGCATCCAAACGCGACCACTCGCCGCCGTCAAATTGGGCACGTGCAGCGTCGACTGCCAGATCAACATCTTTGGAATCCCCTTCAGCAACCTGGGCAATGACCTCTTCGGTGGCCGGGTGAATGGTGTCGAAAGTTTTACCACTGATCGAAGGCACCCATTTGCCACCTATAAAACATTCCGCCTGGCGTACCTGGGGACGAGCAATTTTTTCGGTGACCGTGGCCATGATTCGTTTCTCCTGCCAATGAATATAGACAACTAGTGAAAAAGCTGAAAAGTACGCAGCTACCTTTTTGCAGTATCCTGAAATCGGTGACCATTGTAGCACGACCTGCCTACAGTAAACCAGCGGGGCCAATTGTCAGTTGTCGAAATTTTGTGCCCCTACTGGATGTTCTACGATTGTCCAGCTTTCCGCATTGGCAGACATTACCCACCCGGTTGGGAAAGTTCATAGATGGTGTTGGTGTAAAAGGAAGCCATACGGAAGATCAACATGATGATAAAGGCGGATACCATGATCCAGACCGCATAACCGGCAATCTGGGCAAGCACGCTGATCGCTAAACTGGCACGCTGGTTATACTCGTTGGAAATTCTTCCCATCGATTCAACCAATTTTCCACTCTGTTCGCCCACGGCAACCGCATCGAGCAGGTCGTGTGGAAAGACACCGGTGGCAGTCAGAGTAGAGTGGATATCTTGGCCCTGTTCGATTCCTCGTGCTACCGAGTCGGCATGTTGCCGATAATGGTCGTTGCCCGTTGTATTTAATGCCATGGGAAGCGCGCGACGTAGATCCATCGGTGTGTCGAGGACTAGATGCATGGCCCAGGCAAAACGGGATAGGGCCAGGGTTTTTAGTGCGGAGCCCAGTACGGGTATTTGTAATGAGGCAATTTGCAGCCGACGGGTCTGGAGAAGTCCGCGGCGAATGGCTCCCCAGACCATTAATAGACCCATACCAATCGATGTCAGCACGGCCAGGTAGATTATCAAGCCGCGCGTACCAATCAATCCCCAGCCCAGCAAGTCGATCGGTTGTCCTCCTGGGCCGCGGCTGCTTGGCAGAAGGCCCATGATCCAGATCAACAGACCAATTACGGCCAAAGCCATGACAAGCTGGATCATGGGCCAGCTCAGGCGGCTAAAAAATGCTTGTCGTGCGGTAATCTGATGGTCGTAGTAGTCCGCCAGTCGTCGATAGGTTTGTGCATGTTTGCCGCTGGTGTCGCCAACGGCTGCCAACTGACGAAACAGCGGTGGAAAATAATCATCCGACTGCGAAAGTGCATCCGTGATGGAATTTCCACGATTTAACTGCGTGCTGATCGATTGGAGCTGTCGACGATGAAATGCGTTCCCCCGTTGTGCCTCATCATGCCAAATTCGCCGGTCATCAAGTCCTGCTTGGGTGGCGCTAGCCAGTCGATGGCAAAGCTGTGCGAGTGTTTTCAGGCGTATCTGAGAGGAAAACATAAGTGCCTAGTGGTAGTGGAGTGGCGATTGATTGCAAAGGGTAGCAAACAGAAGGGCGGGGTCTGGTACCTTTTTTCGCCCTTTTTCATTCTAGCCAACGAAATGTATATTCCGGCGAAAAAAGGTACCAGACCCCTTCGCCCATGTAGCCCCTACACGCAGATCTCGCCCTCCGACTCGCCAACTTCACCTATATCTTCATACCACAATTCTGGGTGGGCTGCGATGAATTCGCGCATCAGTTCGTAGCAATCGGAGTTGTCCAGCACAGTCAGTTCCACGCCGCGTGAACGGAGGTACGTCTCAGGACCTTGGAAAGTACGGTTTTCGCCAATCACAACACGCGGAATTCCGTAGAGCAGGACAGATCCACTGCACATATCGCAGGGAGAAAGGGTGGAATAGAGGGTGGCACGCAGGTAATCTCGCGCTGGAAGTCGTCCTGCATTATCTAAACAGTCCATTTCAGCGTGCAAGATCGGGCTACCCTGCTGGACCCGTCGGTTGTGTCCCTGGCCTACGATTTTCTCATCGATTACCAGCACCGAGCCAATAGGAATACCCCCCTCACGCAAACCAACCCGAGCCTCTTCGATTGCAGCTTGAAGATATTGGGACATGGGTTTGGGTGACGGTAAAGTGCAAAGGGTAGCAAACAGGAGGGCGGGGTCTGGTACCTTTTTTCGTCCCTTTCATTTTAGCCAACAAAATGGATATTCCGGCGAAAACAGGTACCTGACCCCTTCGCCCACGTAGCCCCTACACGCAGATCTCGCCCACCTGCGCTCCGAGTTTTGTTATGCTTCACGTTCAACTGTCCGCGCTGAAGGGGTCAGGTACAAGTTTTCGGCTTGCATGTCGATTGGCCAAATTACCTGGTCGACCGAAAATTGTACCAGACCCGCCCTCCTGAATGGCAACTCTCAACCACTTTTTACAAATTCGAATCGTTTTCCATCAAACAGACCCAGGTCGCTGAGCTTCAATTCGGGAATGACTAGCAGGGCCATGAATGAAAGAGTCATGAAGGGGGCCCTTAATGGGGAGCCCCAGCTTTTGACGGCTCGGTCCAATTCCAAATAGGCGTGTGCTATTGCTTCGCAGGTGCCAGTGGCCATCAGGCCGGCTATCGGCAGAGGCAGAACCCAGCGATCCCCATCAGAGTGGCTGATCGCACTCAAGCCACCATCGCTGTCCATCACCGCGTTGATTGCCGTAGCCAGTTCATCGTCTGAGGTGCCTACGGCAATCACATTGTGCGAATCATGGGCTACGCTGGAGGCCATGGCACCGCGGGTAATGCCAAATCCATTGATAAATGCGATTGCGGGTGGGGTGGACCGATACCGATTCATGACGACCAGTTTGAGGATGTCCTGTTTGAGATTGACGCAGACTTGTCCTTCCTCAATGGTCGGCTTTACGTTAAGACGTCCGGTTACGAGTTGGCCGTCAACCGCTTTGATTACTTGAATTTTGGCAGATTTACTTTCATCAGCGGTAACCACCAGTTGTTCGGGGGTGACATGGGTGACAACGAAGTGGTTGACGATCTGGGGCTCGATGCGATCGATGGTAGTGCGGCCCTGTTCCGCAACCAGGCGACCATCGATCCAAGTTCTCAGAACATTGAATTCGGTGAGCGAATCGACTTCGATGAAATCGGCCGGGTCGCCAATTCGTAACTGGCCCACTTGGAGTTGGTAATGTTGAATGGGGTTGAGGCAGGCGGCTTGCAGGGCGTCGAACAGGTCGATGCCGTGGGCGATGGCTCGACGGACCAGCAAATTAATATGGCCAAGCAACAGCTCGTCGGGATGCTTGTCGTCACTGCAAAGCATGGTCTGGTCTGGATACTCTCCCAGCAGGGAGACCAGTGCATCAAAGTTACGCGCGGCGGAACCTTCACGGATTGAAATCTTGCAGCCACACTTCAGCTTGTCGAGCGCCTCTGCTTTGGTGTAGCACTCATGGTCGGTGGTGATGCCCGCCGCAATATACTGGGCTGCCAGATCGCCACGGAGCCCAGGGGCATGTCCATCGACTGGCTTGTTTTGTTGGTGCGCCGCTTTGATCTTTGCCAGACACTCTTCGTCACCCGACAAAACGCCGGGGAAATTCATCATTTCACTCAGGTAATGAATTCGCGGGTCGTGGAGTAGCGCTTCCACTTCAGCGACAGAGATCGATGCGCCAGCCGTTTCGAACGATGTGGCGGGCACACAAGATGGGGCCCCAAAGTAGAATTTAAAAGGGGATTGGGCCGCATTGTCTAACATGGTTTCGACCCCGGAAACCCCCAGTACATTGCCGATTTCATGAGGATCGCTCACCGTAGCCACGGTGCCATGCAATACGGCAGCTCGAGCAAATTCGGTGGGAACTAGCATCGAGCTTTCGATGTGGACATGAGCGTCGATAAAACCGGGTAGTAGATACGTGCTGGGAGATTTCGTCGGAGGATCGTTGCTCAGAGCAGCGGATTGACTGTCTCCCGAAGATTCCGAGACCCGTACCTCAGAGACTGGCGTGATATCGACTATGCGGCCATCTTCTACGTGGACAGTCGCTAATTCAAGGCGACGGTTCGAGATATCGACCACGTTCGCCGTCACACTCCAGTGATCGTTACTCATGGGTACCGATTTCAGTGGTTTCTTACCTGGTAATGCAACCGAAGGACGTGCTAGTTCACGCCTCTTTTTCGTCAAACGAATCTTTTCGAGTTGTCGCGCCTCCTAATGTTGGTTTTGCTTTGGTGTTCCTCGCGACATCTCGAAAAGTGAGGCTTGACCAGATACTGAGGCTTGACCAGACATAGTCAACTCTTTTTACGTCGTCGTCCGCCACGGATGCGACCACGCGATGCTCCGGAACGGCCTGATGGGCTTGGCGACTTTTTCCGTTCTTCAATATTGCGGTCAACAATTACGCCCATTGCTTCCTTCCAGGAAGGAATATTGCGATGGGTGGGACGTTTGGAAGGACCTCCTGCGTTTTTGTTGTGAAGTAATTCCTCGTTATCTTCAGTTTGTTCTGACACGTCCTGTAACGGGATTTCATCCGCTTCAGAGAATCCTTCCGCTTCCGAAGTATCACGCTGATCTAGTTTGTCATTCGGAGCGTTCCTTGATCGCTTGATGGTAGCCGCTTTGTCCTGGTGACTCGCTCCAGTTCTGGGAGAATCTTCGTCTTCGGAAGAAGCAGCAGCAGGTCCGTCTGTTTCACGAGTTGCTACGCCACGACCGCGTCCTCTCCGTCTGCGTGGGCGCCGTCGACGTGATTTTGATTTGGTTTGCTCTTCAGGATTGTCCAGCGGTTCCCCCGCTGCAGTTGTGTTTTCTCCAGTACTTTCACTGGACAGAGCCCTTTCATCGGATAGAGCCCTTTCATCGGACAGACCCCTTTCATCGGATAGACCCCTTTCATCGGATAGACCCCTTTCATCGGATAGACCCAGCTTGTCCGTTTCGATCTGCTCTTCGGGGTTCTCGTCTCCAGGTTCATCGGTGCCAGTTTTTTCTGTTGAGAACAAATTGCCTAAAGCTTCGGCCGCTGTGCTACCAGAAAGGAATAATGCGTCAAAGACACTTTGAGCGACTTTGCCAGAAAGGCCCTTTCCGTCCGAGGCATCTGTTTCACCTTCATCCTCTACATTGACTGAGGGAGAGTCGAGTTCTTCCGCAAATTCAATCTGAGACTGCTCCTCTTCGGACAACGTGTCACGGTTGCCCCAGGATTCTAATGGATCATCCTCCTCTTTTTCATCTTGTGGAGTCACCGATTCTTGAGCTGTGGGCGAAGCGTCCTGGTCACCTGGGCTGATGTTGTTCGTGTGTGATGCGTTGGATGCACTGAAGGACGATGGCTTGGTGGTGCTGTCCACTGTTTCTTGTGGGTCCGAAGCCCGTAGTGAATCAGCCCGTAGTGAATCCCCCACATCCTGGGCAGAAGTTTCTTCTTGAGAATCCGCCAAACCCAGCGAGTTGGCCAGATCGTCCCAACCGCCAGACCCGAAGGTTTCAGACTTTGGAGATGGCTCTGGAGCGTTTAGGGGTTCAGGAGGTTTAGGGGAACTGCCAAGATCCTGCCCTCCAGGGGTATTGGGATTTTCCGTGATATCAGACGCCAGATGCGGAGGTGTACTCTCCAATTGAGGACGTTCCTTGGCATTGGGAGAAGGTTCTGAACCCAACTCTTCGGCCAGACTTTCCCATGGAGAAGAGGGTTGAGCTTCTTGCCCAGCAGCCTCTTGTGCTGAATCGGAGGTCTGATCGTCCATTTTCGCTTGCTCGTCGTCCATAGTTTACTATGCCATGATAATGTGCCTTGCCACGTGAACTTCGGACCTCAATATAAGCTTTCCACCTGTAGAGGAACAGTGGGTGTTACCTATCCTTCCTCAGGGCCCTTTATCTTTGACTAGAGCGCTGATTTTCTTGAACTGAGGTGTTCCAGCTCGTCCACACCATTCAAAAAGGGCCGCTTCGATCGTGGTGAGCAACACGCCAGATAATTCCATGCGTCGGAGCCCTGTTTCGTGATTGATGGCAAATCTCGAGCTCACGCCATCGACGGCAACCTGGACTTGGTACCCGTCGGCAAGCAGGTCGAGTACGGTTTGCTGTACGCACACGTGTGTTTCCATACCGCAGACCAGCACTCGCTCAATGCCAAATTTGCGCCAGTTTGCAAATAGTTCACCACATTCGCCGCAACTGAAGGCTTCCTTGCGATAGGGATGGAAGCCCTTGAGAGCCGTTCCATCGATTCCAGTGGCGGATGCTGATGGGGTTTGGGAATCGAAATCCAATTGTTGGGCCAGGGGTTTAGATGTAGAACCTAATTTTTCCGGGTATTGCTCGGTTACAGCGATAGGAACACCGAGTGCTTGGGCCCCTTCAATCAGCCGCTTCACATTCCAGACCAGTCGATCCGGGGTTGGTTGAGCAGCGAGAAGCCGTTCCTGGATGTCCACCACCAGCAAGCCTGTGTCTTCTGGAAGCATAATTTCGGGGCTGCGAGGGAGTGGAGGTGCCATGGAGAAGCAGCTTAAAGGAGCGAGAAGATAGGAGATAGGAGTGAGAAAGAAAAAAGAGGGGGAAAAGAGGAAAATGTGACAAGGGTGGCCCCCTAGTCTCTTTTCCCTCCTCTTGACTGGAGCCGCTTTACTCCTGACGCTATAGGGCGTTGATATCCATGGACCACTCCCACCTGCCAACTCCCGATGTGATCTACTTATGAAATTTCGTTCCACCACGATTCTGACGGTACGTCATCAAGGCCAGGTGGCCATGGGAGGTGATGGCCAAGTGTCTTTGGGGGATACGGTCATGAAGTCGGATGCGGTGAAAATTCGCCGGCTGATGGATGGTCGTATTCTGGTAGGTTTTGCCGGTGCAGCAGCCGATGCGTTCGCGCTGATGGAACGACTGGAGACCAAACTCAAGGATTATCCGGCCAATTTACCTCGAGCCGCAACCGAGTTAGCAAAAGAATGGCGAATGGATCGGGCCCTACGTCGATTGGAGGCTATGCTTACGGTTGTCGACAAGGAGCACACCTTGCTGGTTTCTGGTACGGGCGATGTCATTCAACCCAGTGATGGGATCTTAGCCATCGGCTCAGGAGGTAATTATGCTCTGTCCGCTGCCCGAGCTTTGGTGGGACATAGCCAGCTTACGGCCGAGGAGATCGTGCGCGAATCGATGAAAATCGCCGCTTCCATTTGCGTGTATACGAATCAGCATTTGGTCATTGAACAGCTATCTTAGGAACCGCTGAACACCAACAATCGGAGATGGAAAAACTCTCGTGAATGCATTGACGCCTCGTAAAATCGTTGAAAAGTTGGATCGGCATATCATCGGACAAGCCGATGCCAAAAGATCGGTTGCAATCGCTGTTCGAAATCGCTGGCGTCGGCAGCAATTGGATGATGAGATGCGCAAAGAAGTGGCGCCCAAGAATATTCTGATGATTGGTCCCACAGGAGTTGGGAAAACGGAAATTGCCAGAAGGTTGGCCACGTTGACTCAGGCACCATTCATCAAAGTGGAAGCATCCAAGTATACGGAGGTGGGCTACTATGGGCGTGATGTGGAGAGCATGATTCGTGAGTTGGTAGAGAATGCGATTGGCCTGGTACGTGAACAGGAGATGGCAAGCGTCAAAGTAGAGGCTAAACGGCGAGTTACGGATCGGTTGGTCGATTTGCTGGCACCTGCCCCTGCCTCGTTCGATGTGGGCTTGGAAAGTGTAGATACGCCTGAACGGTACGAACGTACCCGCGAAAAAATGCGGGCGATGCTCGTTGGGGGTGAATTGGAAGAGCGAATGGTAGAGATTGCCATCGAGCAAAAGGCTCAGGCGATGATTATGCCTGGCATGGGAGGCCCTGGTGGGGATCAGGGCGATTTTGATTTTCAAGGGATGCTCGAAAAGATATTACCTAAAAACGTCTCGCGGCGAGAATTGACGGTGGCGGATGCGCGAAAAGTTCTTTTTGAGCAGGAATGCGAATCCTTAATCAATGAAGAAAAAGTCAATACCCTGGCCATTGAGTTGGCGGAGAATACGGGCATCATATTTCTCGACGAGATGGATAAGGTTGTCTCCAGTGAAGGGGGACGCGGAGCGGATGTTTCGAGGCAGGGGGTGCAACGTGACCTGTTGCCCATTGTCGAAGGAACTGTCGTCCAAACTCGCTATGGATACGTTCGCACCGACCATGTGTTGTTCATCGCTGCGGGTGCGTTTCACAATGTGAAACCGAGTGACTTGATGCCGGAGCTTCAAGGTCGCTTTCCGATTCGTGTGGAGTTATCCGATTTAAGCAAAGACGATTTTGCGCGTATCCTATCGGAGCCACGAAATGCACTGACAAAACAATACACTGCCCTGATGAAAACCGAAGGTGTGGACCTTTTATTTCAGGATGATGCTATCGAAGCCGTAGCCAGCTATGCTTATCATGTCAATCAATCGACACAAAATATCGGCGCTCGCCGACTGCATACCATCCTGGAGAGGTTGCTGGAGCAATTGAGTTTTGAAGCCCCCGAAATGAAGATGGGCCGAGTAGAAGTCAACGCAGCCTTCGTCCATGAACGCCTCGAAGAAGTGGCGAAGGATGAAGATTTGAGTAAGTATATCTTGTGAGTCCCCATGTTCACATATACCGCTCATTCTGAAGCTGATACCGAGCGTTTGGGGGTTGCGCTGGCTGAGGTGTTACGTCCTGGCATGGTGATTGGCCTGTTGGGAACTTTGGGGGCAGGGAAAACGCGATTGGTCCGGGCGGTGGCTTGTGGGTTGGGGGTGGCTGACATCGATGTGACTAGCCCCACGTTTGTTCTGCTTAACCAATACCTGCAGGGAACTTTGCCTATCTATCACTTTGACGCTTATCGTTTACGCGACGACGATGAGTTTCTTGAATTGGGCCCCGAGGAATATTTTGAAGCTGGGGGAATTACCTTCATTGAATGGGCCGATCGGGTGCTCTCCTGTTTGCCTGCAGAACGCATAGAAATCAAAATTGACCTGCAAGGCGAAACAGACCGCCAATTTGCCATGTCTGCCACGACCGTCGAGTTGGAAGAGGTATTGATGAAGCTGCAAAAGTTGTTGGGTTAGCGTTCAGGAGGGCGGGGTCTGGAACCTTTTTTCGCCCATTTAAACTTTCCATGATGGAATGGATACGAGGCGGAAAAAGGTGCCTGACCCCTTCGCCCACGTTGCCCCTACACGCCGTCCTCTTGCGCTCTGCGTCTTTTTTGTTGCACATTGTTGTTCTTTCAATGCATCCACCCGCTTGGTTCTAGGGGCTTGCGTATTCCTGCCTGGTCCTGCTGCCACAAACCGGGTTGGTCGAGCATTTGGCCAATGCGTGTGATTGGTATGTCGAGTGGCTGATCGTGAAGAATTTGTCGGGCAGTTGCGGCAGGCACTGCCAGAATCAGTTCGAAATCTTCGCCGTCTCCCAATGCGTGCTCCAAGGCTGAGTGGTTGTCCTGGTCGGCCAATTGATGGGCGGCGGAGGCAATGGGGATCGTGTTCAATTCCAGGACTACACCACAATCACTGGCGTTGGCTAGCCGCGAACTGTCCAATGCCAGTCCATCGCTTACATCAATCGCAGCGTGCAATTCATATCGTTCGTTCAGCAGGAGCGCTTCGTGAATTCGCGGTTGCACGCACAAATGTCGCCCTAAGATACTTCCACCGAAATATCCGGTAACCAAAAGTTGGTCGCCCGGTTCGGCTCCTCGCCGTAACAGCGGTCCATGCCGGGTGGTGGATCCTATCGCAGTGATGCTGATGGCCAGGGGGCCAGACCAGGTGTTGGTATCGCCTCCAGCGATGGCTACTCCAAATTGTTCTGCAAGTGGCAATAGTCCTTTATAGATCTCGACTGCCAGTGCAAAAGCGGAGCAATTTTGGGCACCTTGCTGAGGGAGAGCCAGGGCTATGACGGCCGCATTTGGGCGCGCAGCCATGGCGGCCAGATCACTCAGATTGACTCCCAGGGATTTGTGCCCGACTTTTTTCAGATCGACTTCCTCGATCAAAAAGTCGACCCCATCGGTGAGCATATCGGTTGTGACCACAGAGTGCGTGTCATTTGCAGAGGCGAGGATAGCCGCATCATCGCCTATCCCAATCTTGAGATGTTCGCTCTCAGGCAGATGAGACTGTAGCCAATGATAAAAAGATGATTCCATGGTTGCTTTTTTGCTGAATCCTGTGTCTCTGTGAAAACCCTGTGTCTCTGTTTAGGGGGATTCCTCGAGTTGCCTGCTCTGCAGATGGTCGCTGACATCTCTTCTCTATGTTTACTAGGTTCGCTAGGTTGCCGCCTATGACGAAGTGTCTTAATTTTACAATGTTCATACATTTTGTGAGAAACGCCAGAAAGATGCTTGCATTCGAATGCTTTCACTACTAACGTACGCTAAGAGCGGTGTATCGCAAGTGGGCGATTATGTCGTAAGGCGTGGTGACAAGGAGAGTACAACGTGTTAGTTGTATCACGAAAAATCGGTCAGCGCATTCTCATCGGCGATAAAATTTCCGTGACCGTAATCAAGGTCAGCGGTGGTGGTGTGCGGATAGGAATCGATGCACCCGATGAAATGCCCGTGATGCGCGAAGAGTTAGCTGCTGAAATCGCCCAGCAAGCAAAGGCAGAACTCAGAGGTCAAAGGTCGCTCAAAGGCCAGAAGTAAAAGGGGCCAGAAGTAAAAGACCAGTGGTAGTTGAGAGTTCTATTTCTCTAGATCCTGAACTCCAAACTCTAGACTTTTTCTACTTCACCACCGGTTGCTTTTCTTCCGAGGGTCCCCCCGTTTTTTGCGCTGTACGTGGAGTGATCTCCAAGCCAGACTGGATATTGATTACCTTTGGACCTCGTACTGAATCGAGTTCACAGCGCTGAGCGCACTGTTGCAGTCGCTTCAGTTTGGTCGCGAAGTCCGCTTCGCTAGGAGGACCTGTCTGAGGGGCTGCCCCCCAGACAATCCGTGTCCCACCTTTAGTGACCAGGCTGAAGATGAAGTAGCGATGCTCTCCACGAATTTCGGGACGGGCAGAGGGGAGAATGTCGACCAGATAGAGTTGCTGCCAGAGGTCAGCCAATTGTGTGGCCAATAGGGCGGCGCCTGCGACCCGTGGGTCATCCCACTTTTGACCTTCCGGAGGTCGTCCCACAATATTACCAATTCGGGGCAGCGTGTGTTTACGTCGATCAGGTAATCCGCTGCCAGGTAAACGAATTCCCTCTTTGTTCACAGGTAACAATTCCGCTCCTGTAGGTCCCACCATCTCTACCACTGCGATCGGACGGCGATAGCTGAGGGAGACTTGGACCGCAGGAGGATAGCTTTTCGTGATACGGTCCACTGAGGCTACCCAAGGATGTAGTAAGAACGCACTGCGGATCGTTGGCACTAGGTCTTTGTCCAAAATGGACAGTTGGCTATCGAGCCCCGCATTATGAACGACTTCGTTACAGATGTCTGAATGAATCCACTCGGGTAGTGGAGATATGGTGATTCGCTGGCCAGAAACCAGATATCGCGGGCGCTGGATGACTGAGGGTGCGTAATGCAACCAACTTTGATGAAGGCCCCAGCCAAGAAGTCCGACGACGGACAGAGCCAAGAGCAAACGCGATCGCCTTTTGAGTAGTCGGCCAAGAGATCCCATGGGACCAAATTTTGAGGCAGATGCAGCCGTTTGCCGCCGACTAGTTTTTTTTTGAGCCATTCGAGCACCTCCTTGTGCAACGCCTTTTTCTGCCTCTCAACACTCAACACTCTTACCATATTTCCAATTCGGTCTCGAGCTCCACACCGAGTCGTTCCGCTACGCGGCTGCGTATGACATCGATCAAGCGTAGAACGTCCTGGCTGGTTGCTTCGTTGTGTGTGATGATGAAGTTGGCGTGGCGTTGGCTGACTTCAGCGCCGCCAACACTTGTCCCTTTCAGGCCGGCCTGATCGATCAACATTCCAGCACTCATGCCACGCGGATTTTTGAAAACACTGGCGACGTTCAAGTGCGATAGGGGTTGTCCTGCCTTTTTGACGATCCACTGCTTTTGCATCCTTTTGGTGAGCTGTTCGGGATCGTCTTCCTCCAACTGGAATTCTGCACTGAGAATGACCAACTCATCCAGACTGCTTTGACGGTAGGCAAAAACAAGGTCTTCACGTTGACGCTGTACGATTTCCCCAGAGCGTGTCATGACGGTTGCCCGGCATGCCCATTGGCCGATGTCCCCGCCTCGGCTACCCGAATTGCCATGCAGTGCGCCACCAATAGTACCGGGGATACCGACTAAAGGTTCCAAGCCGGCCAGGCCCATACGCACCGTTTCACTGATCGCATGGGCTAGCCTCGCGCCACCACCTGCTTGCACTCGTCCTCGATGGATCTCAATTTTGGTGAAATTACTGGAGGTGAGGCTGATAACGATCCCACGTACACCTTCATCCCGGATCAGCAGGTTGGACGCTCCTCCCATTACGCGAATCGGCACTTCTTCTTCGCGGCAACGGCGCACCAGGGCAGCCAACTCTTCCACCGAATTGGGCTCAGCAAAAAACTGCGCAGGGCCACCCAGTTTTAACCAGGTGCGCTCTGCAAGCGGTTCTTCTCTGCGAACGATTTTTTCAAAGCCACTGACAACCGTCATAACGCCATTTCCTCTGGAGAGATAAGCATCCCAATCGTGACTTCTCGAGTGCGATACGTCAATTCGGAACTAGAACTTTCTTGCCACGGATGTAGGGAAAAAGCCCGATCGTGTCAACGAATATGTGAAGAGTATCGGAAATAACCCTACTTGGAAACCAAGTGAGGGAGTGATCTTGCCGTTCACAACACATGAGAGCGGTCAAAATGCCTAAAATCGTCGATCTTTGCCAAAGATTGACTTAAGTCGGGTGGGAGCCGTTGATAGACTTGTGTGCCAAAATTCGCTATATAGACAGCGGTTCGTCTTTTTGTTTACCCCGCAGTAGGTATAAAACCTTCGCCTTTAGGTTTTTTACGATTCAATAGATGGCTGGCAGTACTAAATTTGTTGAATTTTTGGGTGGCACCGACACTGGTCCGAAGAACGGTTTTTTGGCGAGAGGGGCGTGTTCGGGCCAGTGTCGGTGTGCGCAGCACAGTAGGAATTCTAGGTTCTAGGCCTCTTGTGCTACGCACACCGGCAATCGTTCGAGTAAGATTGCGCTTAGGCTAAGTCCACTCCGAACGACTGTCGGTGCCACCCCCGTAAGTGTAAAGACTTTAGTTAGGAGCTTACGAGACTTCTGAACCTACTCGGCTTTAGTAAGTAGCATTTTTACCCTCTCTCGATCATCCCATTGAGATCTGACATGAACGCCATTGCCACTCCTGGACCGTTCGAATTGTTGATGATGATTCTCTTGGGAGGGGGAGGTGGTCTCTCCTCCGGCTTGCCTCCGGGACCTGAGGATCCACAGTTGGCCAATATTGCCCCGGCTGAGTGTCTCTATTTCACCTCCTGGGCAGGGACTGTCCTACCTGAAGCCGGCAGCTCCAACGCAACCGAGCAATTGCTGGCGGAACCGGAAGTCGCAGCATTTCTTGCCCGAGTTGGCATGTTGCAAAATTTACAGCCCTTGCTGGAGCGTGCTGGGGCAATGGGGATTTTTCAAGTGCATCCTCGGGCACAGCCTCTGTTGGCCGATATTAGCCAACTGTTGCAGCTCATTCATGGCAAACCGGGCGCAATCTATATCTCTCAGGTAAGTTTGCGTAAACGAAGACCCATGGAGGTGAGCGGTGGAGCCATGTTCCGGGTGGGCGCGGATGGAGGCCCCATCGGCCAACTGTTGAAAAAAATTACCTCCCGACTGCCTGTCGAATCGATCCGATCCGTTCGCATCGACGATTTGCCATTTTCACGCATTGAGTTTGAGTCCTCTGCAATGATCATGGAATGGGCCTTGGTGGAAGGAACTTTGATCGTCGGGCTTGGCGACCATTCGGCGGCAGAGTTGCTGCAGCGCAGGGAAGCAAAGCCACCCACCTGGCTGACCGCAATTCGGGCGAAATTGGAGGTTCCGCGAGTCGCCGCAATAAGCGTACTCGACTTAACCGCAGTGATGCGATTGGTTGACACGGCGGATGATTCACTGCGGGTGCGATTGGTTCTGGAAACCCTAGGCTTCGATCAACTGCAAACGTTGGCTACCGTTCAAGGCATGGATGAAACGGGTTGTGTCTCTCGGACCTTGCTGACGGTCGATGGCAGGGGAGACGGTTTGCTGGAATGGATTGACGCTTCTCCTCTGACCGAGGACCCATTGGCGATCATCCCCGGAGATGCCGTGGTGGCAGCGACATGCCGACTTAATCTGGCCCAGCTCTTTGACACCTGGTTGGAAATGATGGAGCAAATCGAGCCACGGGCTGCGGATCAAATGAGAGCGGAGATGACCGAAGGAGCAAGACAATTAGGCTACGATCTCCGTGATGATATTTTGTCAACCATTGGTGGCAGCTGGCGGATTTTTGCCGGCCCTGGCCCGGCCGAGTTGATCACCGGTTGGACGATTGCAAT
>JBDOMT010000458.1:17049-17339 GCA_039831705.1 Pirellulales bacterium
AGTTGCGCGATCAGTCGAGATTTTTAGAAATTCACGACACCCTGGTCGCACTGGCCACCGAAGGTTTGCAACGGGCGGGTGGGCCGACTCTCGATGCGAGCACGGTCGGAGACGAGACTATTCACACTCTGAATCTGGGGCAGCCGGGAATCCCCATCGCCCCTTCCTGGTGTGTAGCCGAAAACGATTTACTCATCTCGCTGACGGCTCAACCTCTGATTGGACTGCTAAACAGCTTGCAAGATGGCAGCCTGTCGCAGGCGACGTCGATGGTTGCGAAGGCAGAAGTC
>JBDOMT010000137.1:0-17273 GCA_039831705.1 Pirellulales bacterium
GGAAAGTTAGCTTGTAGGGCTGAACGTCACGACAGGCGCTACCGCCGCAGTTTCGCGAGATCTCCTTGGCCCATAGATCGTGAACACCGCCGCAACTTTGATGGAGGGAGAATTGGCTCTGCTACAGGATCAGCATCGGAAACGATTCGGCGGGCTTCAACGCCAATGGCGTCAGGATTTTTTCCGTGGACTCGTATTGGACAGTTTGTGCCATTTTTGACAGTGTTACAAATAGGGTTAAATACCGTAAGCGTACGCGGAATACATACTTGCCAGGTTTGCTAGGCTGGGAACATTCAATCATTTGTTATTTCCTAGGGGAGGCGTTCAATGAGCAAACCGGGAAGGAAAAAGGCTGATCTTGATGACTATCTTGATTGGCAACAGCGGCTCGAAAAGTATGAGGCAAGCGGTTTAAGCATCGAAGTGTATTGCCTGCAGAAAGGATTTTCACGTTCAACATTTCACCGTTGGGCCAGGCAACTTAAAGAAGGGATTCCCGAACCGATCGCTGCCGACGCAGGGGATAGCGCGCAGGCCCAATCGGATGCGGCCGACTTTCTTCCGGTCTCCATAAAAGCCTCTCCGGTGGAATTTGAACTGCCCAATGGGGGCATCATACGGTTCCCGCTGAGCGTCGGTCAGGAAATGTTATTGAAAGTCACGGAAGTTGTAGGCACCCTTCGCCCCTGGAAGGAACCCAAACCATGAAACAAGTTTCCGATTTACGAATCTTCCTCCAGCGGATTGTTCGTCCGGATCCGTATCCAAAAGTTCGCGGAGGAATACCATGTAGATTAAGGTTTCGCTCACGCCCTCCTCAATACATTGTGCTGCTTTGGTAAGTTTCTGCTTGCGGAGTTTGGCCACAACATCGACTGCTTTCTTCTCAGCTACATCGCGATCTTCCTGAGCATGAATGGCCTTGAGCATCGCCATCACCCCTTTGGTTTCTGTCTTCGGCACTTGCGACGCTTCGTTGCGATACCAGTGAAACATACAACGCTGCCAAGCTGCCTCGAGGTAAAACTCGCCCAGTACCTCCACCAGTCCCAGGCACTTATCGCTGGTGACCAATTGCACTCCTTTTAATCCACGCTCTTTCAGGTGACGCAGAAAACCTCGCCAGCTTTCTTTGTCCTCTTTGATGCCTTCCATCACGCCCAGTACCTGACAATAACCCTCCTGATCAACGCCGATGGCCACCAGAACCGCTATTTTCCACTTCACCAACCCCAAGAGCGATTCAGCCAGATGCCGTCCAGTGCGACGTAAGCGAACTCGTCTTCAATTGGCTAGTTTCGCCACGTTCAATCCGCTCATACAGCTTCTGGTTTAAGTCGCTCACCGCACTCGGAAAGACTCGCGTGCCCCATAACGCCTCGGTGATATCCTCCACTCGCCGGACGCTTACGCCCGCCAAGTACATCTCCATCAACGCTTCTTCGATCGAAACTATACTTCCTGTTACACTTGCCATCGTGGCAGTCTCCTTTGCTTGGTAGGGGAAATGTTTTGCAAAACAATTCCTACCAAGCGGAGGCTGCCCGTGGCAATGTGCGCAACTATCAGGACGTTATCCTTTCTCGAATTCCTCGCGTCGTAGTTGTATATGCTTCAGATAGGCAAGCAATTGGTTGACCTCCAGTTGATCTATCTCTGAGAAGACGAGTTGCTGCAACCAGACAATACCACGTTTCGTCGGAAATTTTTTGGTCGGCATCTCCCACTGCAAATTGTGACGCCTGAGGTGGTGCTTGATTTGATTGACAAGCCGAGTTCGTGCTCTGCCGGCATTCTGTCGAAGCATCGTCGGCCGTCGTGTCTCCTGGTCTGATGTCGAAGCAATGTCGACCTGTCGTAGCCCGCGGATTGGCTTGCCTGGTAGAAAACGAGTGCGGTTGACCCATAGTAGTTCACTCAGAGCCGCTGAATCGCGTCGGTCCATTTTCCGCCGCTTCCGCACGTCTGGCTGGATCAGGATGACCTTATGGCAACGGTAGTCACGCAGCATTCTGATCAGCCAATCGTTGAAACCACAAACTTCCAGCACGGCAATGAATGATTCATCGCTCTGCAGGCATTCGCGAGTCAGGTGCTCAAAAAAGGCATTCACCTTCTCCGGCTGCGTCGACACTTGCCGAGCCAGCAGCACATTACACAGTGTATCTGGCAGTGCATCCCGACGTACGCATAGAAGATTGTCACGATCCCTAAACCCACTTTTGGAACGACCGAGCGGTCTTTGGTTCGTTAGCTAACTGCCATTCGGGTGCACGACCGACTGCAGAATCGACACTTGCCTGGGAGCTTCGGCTACTTCGTTCGACGTGGGAAAGCAGCGGGGCGATGATTGCTTATGATGCGAAAGAAGGCAGTCGGTTGTGCCGGTTGAGTAGAATACCGTAGAACTGTACACTTGGCCAACTGTCGTTGACGGTGTGGCCGCTTATCTGGCCGGGTCGTACCCCACGGCAACGATTGGAAAGACATCCCCCCAAATAGGACACCACCTCCAATGCCTGAGTGGGCCTGGTATTTGCTGCTTATTCCGGCTGGCTTCCTGGCTGGAGTGGTCAACACCATTGCGGGGGGCGGCTCTTTTTTGACTTTGCCGGCTCTTATGTTTCTCTGTGGCCTGGATCCCAAAATTGCCAATGGGACCAATCGAGTGGCGATTTTATTTTCAACCGTTTCGGCAAGCGCTGCATTTCATAAGCATGGACATCTCGATCCCAAGCTGGCCATCCGCCTCGCCCTGCCGACACTGTTTGGTGTACCAGTTGGGGCCCTGTTGGCCATTCGACTCCCGGTCGATACGTTTGAGCCTGTGTTCGGTATACTCTTTCTCGCAATGGCCCTATTGCTGCTGTGTAAACCCAAACTGCTCACCGAGGCCAAACCGGGCCCGCCAAAGTCAGTCGTCGGGGAAATTGCCCTCTTTTTCAGCATTGGTGTCTATGTTGGTTTTCTGCAAGCTGGCATGGGTATTCTGTTGCTGCTAGGCATCAGTCTGTTCCACTCGCGCGATCTGGTCGGTGCCAACGCGGTAAAAAATGTCATCGGCTTTGCCCTCACCCTGGTCGCCCTTTCGGTCTTTGTCTTTTACGGGCAGGTGCAATGGATACCCGGCCTGATCATGTCCGTGGGAAATTTACTCGGTGGCTACGTGGGGGCAAAGCTAGCAATCAAAAAGGGACATCGTCTTATTTTTATGTTCCTGGTGGTGGTGATGCTTGCCACCGGAGTCAAGCTACTCTGGTAGGGTTGCCCTTGACCGCGAGTGCGCTCTTCCTTTACTGTTCCCGCACAACGAATTCCTGCTTCGCGTGTGCCCCAGTGTGCGCGTTGGAATTGCCTTTTTCTCTAGCCCGAATATTTCATAAACGTTCTGCTACGAGTCCGAATAGCACTATGTCTGCTGCGTTAAACGATCACTTGGGTGTGCTCAAGTAGAGACAATACGTTCCGCACCCAAATCACCGTTTGCCTTGCAGCCACAGCGCTCTTCGACCTCTCGCGACGAAGTTTATGGAATATCCAGGCTAGCCACTCAGTCCTATGGTAAGTTAAGACTATGTCACTCGACACCATGCGGCTTCTGATGCTTGCGGCTGTGCTGTTGCTGCCGCTCTCAGCCGGCTGTACCTCAATGAACTTGGATCCTCTCAACGTAAGCCCCAGCGATTGGCAGTTGACATCATGGATGGGAGAACCTGCTGCGCCAGGCACACCAGAATGGTGGAAAAAACATAAGGGTGATAGTGAATTTGTACCTGGAAAAGGGTATCGAGTTGCTGAGGTCGAGGGTTACTTTGACCAGGAAGGGCGACCAATCCACACGCGTGTGGCTAAGCTAGTAGATCAAAAAAAGAGCTCAAATTTATTGGGAGGTGAGACGATTGCAAACACCTTCGACGACCTCAAAGCAAAGGTCGGTATGGGCCCCGATGCAGCGTTGGCGGAGAAGTCACTGGCAGCAGGTAAAGAGCATTATGGCAACGAGCAATATTCTCAAGCTGCAGATGAGTTTAAGCAGGCAATTGCTCGAGGAGGCGATAAGCAAGTTGAGCAGGAAGCCATATTTATGCTTGCCGAAAGTCATTTTTTTGACACACGCTACCCGGCAGCGATCGAAACTTATGAACGACTGGTTAAAGAATTTCCGAATTCGCCCCACATGGATCAAGTCATAAGACGCCAATTTGATATTGCCCGCTATTGGGAGCAGCATCATGCGTGGCGTCCTCATTGGGCAACCACACCCAACGTATTTGATAAAACTCGTCCCATGTTCGATGTCTTGGGACAGTCTCTCAAAACTTATGAAAGAATACGTCTGAACGATCCTACCGGCCCATTAGCGGACGATGCTATCATGGCGACGGCCAATTCCCATTTTTTACGTGGCCGGTATGCCGATGCGGACTATCATTATGGCTTAGTACGTAGTGAATATCCACGTAGCGAACATCAATTCAATGCCCATTTACTGGGACTGCGAAGTAAGTTGCGATTGTATCAGGGTCCCGACTATGATGGCACCTCGCTGGAGGAAGCAAAGCGGCTGGTGAAGCAATTGAAAGTGCAATTCGCGGGAGAATTGGAACAAGAGGAACGCCAGCGACTGGCGGAAGTAGAAGCCCAACTGAATAAACAACTGGTCATGCGAGAATGGCGGATGGCCGAGTACTATGAAGGCACCAAACACTATGACAGTGCTCGATTTTGGTATGCGCGTGTGATTCGCAAATACCCCGAAAGTGAATTAGCTTCACGTGCTCGTGATCGCATGGTGGCACTGGTCGACAGTCCAGGGCATCCAGCTAAGAAATTGGCTTGGCTCATCGAAAAACTTCCGAAAAACGCAGAAAGCAAAGCGATTGCCCAGGTGCCCTTGTTGCCGACCGGCGACTCCCAAATCCGACTCGCTAGCGGTGAAGAGCAAATTGAGACCGAAGGACAGGAGAAAACAAAGACCACAACCCGATAATTCGTAATTGTACCGCTCCATTGAAGGCCAGTAATAGCACACGTAATTTTTACCGCAACACTTTATTGAGACGCATATATTTCACCACGAAGAACACGAAGGAAATCAAGAATATTCAGGATTAAATTTAGGCCTCTGGTTTAACCTTGAAGAAATGAGATCCCAACATTCCTTGAACTTTTAGTTTTTTCATCCTTCGTGCTCTTCGTGTCCTTCGTGGTAATCTTTTGTTGTTAGCTGTTGTTAGGTAAATACTTAACAATTCTAGCGTTGCCCTAAATAATGCTGGTCAACCAGGTAGTCC
Source organism: Pirellulales bacterium (assembly GCA_039831705.1). GTDB lineage: Bacteria > Planctomycetota > Planctomycetia > Pirellulales > Lacipirellulaceae > JAJRWS01. The sequence goes on from JBDOMT010000137.1 coordinate 5,298, forward strand.
ATGAAAGTAACGAATTTATTCTTGGTCTTTTATTTATTAGAGTGCTGGGCGCTGCTTAGTGGTTGTGCTTCGTACCGTGTGGGTGCGAAGTCACTCTATGCGCCAGATGTGGCTACGGTTTATGTACCGATGATCGAGTCGGACAGTTTTCGACGCGATCTGGGAGAGCAATTAACCGAGGCAGTCGTCAAGGAAATTGAACTCAAAACTCCCTTCAAAGTGGTGGAGACCCCAGATGCGGACAGTATTCTATCCGCTCGGCTCGTGGGTGATACGAAAAGCGTCGTTGTTGAAAATCGCAACGATGATCCCCGAACGGTTGAGCATCGTCTGGTGGCCGAGGTGACCTGGTTGAACCGCCAACGTGAACCTTTGCGTACGCCTCACACACTTTACTTGCCTCCCAATTTTCTCTCAATTGGCCAAACATCATCGTTGATTGCTGTCAGTGGCCAAACGACCGTTTCCGCCCAACAACGGGCAATCGCCGAACTGGCAGAACAAATCGTTGCAACCATGGAAGAACCATGGTAGAAGACCAAAGTCCATGCACCTCTCCTGGGGCTTCCCATTGGCAGTTGCGCAATTGTCGACTTGATTTTGGCCCATGTCCCAAATTGATGGGGATCCTCAATGTGACCCCTGATAGCTTTTCCGATGGCGGTAAATTTCTCGATCCAACCGCTGCGGTTGATCGTGGATTGCAACTAATTGCCGAAGGGGCAGACATTCTTGATATTGGGGGTGAAAGTACGCGTCCCTATGCCGAGTCCGTCGACACGAAAGGACAACTCAAGCGTGTGATGCCGGTGATTGAACAACTCTCGGCACAGACAGAGGTTCCCCTTTCTATCGATACCAGCAATGCGGAAGTTGCCGAAGCGGCTTTGTCTGCAGGTGTTCAAATTATCAATGATGTGACCGGATTGGAGGGCGATCCCAAAATGGTCCCTTTAGCCATCCAATCTCAAGCGGGCGTCTGTATGATGCATATGCAAGGTACGCCTCAGACAATGCAGCAGCGACCTCACTACCATGATGTGGTCGCAGAAGTAACAAATTACCTGGCGGCACGCCGCGATGCTCTACTGGCCGCAGGAATGGATCAGCTGCGGATTTGCCTCGATCCGGGCATTGGATTTGGCAAAACTCATCAGCATAATTTCACTTTGATGGCCCATTGCTGGCAGTTGCACGCACTAGCATGTCCGCTGTTGGTAGGGCATTCAAGAAAAGGATTCCTCGCTAAAATTCTAGGTAATTCCACAATGGATCGTTCAACCGCGACCGTGGGTGCGGCTCTGGCACTGGCCAGACAGGGGGTGCAAATTCTACGAGTTCATGAAATTCGACCTCTTCGAGAGGCTCTGCTAGCTTTTATCGCGACGGGTGGAATCGACAAGCGGCGTTGACCCACTTAGACGGTTGCAGGATACTAACGGGGCTGGGATGCACCCAATCTACCGCATGGATGCTTTCAAGCTGAATGCAAATTGAGAACCTTAATGACCACCGCAGAGAACTCTACCCTGAATTCCACAGACGTGAATCCAATAGATACAACACACGATGACTTGTCCGCATACTGCACCGAAGTTGCTCAACGCGCAAAATTGGCATCCAGTCAACTTGCCGTTACCCCTGGCAACGTAAAAGTCACCTGGTTACGACTTGCTGCACGTCGTTTGCGTGAGCAGGGTGCCCGCCTACAAGCGGCCAATGTGCGAGACTTGGAAGCAGCTCCCGGCTATGGTTTAACCGAAGCACAAACAGATCGTCTGCGACTCACATCAGAGCGGATCGAAGAGATTGCCGCCGGTTTGGAACAGGTTGCTGCTCTGCCCGAACCGATCGGCCAGGTAATCGATTCCTCGATCCAAGCAAATGGCTTAACCATCAACAAGATTCGCGTGCCTTTGGGAGTGGTACTGTTTATCTATGAATCACGTCCCAACGTAACAGCCGATGCCGCAGCAATTTGCGTCAAGGCAGGCAATGCGGTCATTCTGCGCGGTGGCAAAGAAGCAATGCACTCTAGCCAAGCGATCATCCAGGTGCTGCATGAGGCTGCCAGCGAAGCAGGCTTGCCAGGCGATGCAGTTCAATTGGTGAGCACGACCGATCGCGAGGCCGTAGGCCAATTCCTGCATATGCCAGATGAGATTGATTTGGCCATCCCTCGTGGCGGAGAGGGGCTGATTCGTCGGGTGACAGCCGAAGCGCAGATGCCTGTGATCAAACATTTTAGTGGAAACTGTCATGTGTATGTCGACGCGGCAGCCAACCCATCCATGGCGGAAGCGATTGTCATCAACTCGAAATGTCATCGCCAGGGTGTCTGTAATGCTGCGGAATCACTGCTGGTGCATGCCGATATTGCAGATATCTTTTTGCCCATGATCGGTTCCGCACTTCAGGCCCAAGGCATCGAAATTCGTGGCGACCAACAGGTGTGCGAACATATTTCTGAAGCTCGAATTGCGAGCGAAGTAGACTATAGCACGGAATACTTGGGACCTATCTTGTCAATGAAGGTGGTGAATACGCTCACACAGGCGATTGAACACATCAATCGTTATGGATCGGGCCATACCGATGCCATTGTCACAGACAGTCTGGCTGCCGCCCAGAAATTTGCCGCGAGTGTTGATAGTTCAGCGGTGATGATCAACGCCAGCACACGTTTCAATGATGGTGGACAATTTGGTCTAGGCGCAGAAATCGGCATTAGCACCGATAAGTTTCACGCCCGTGGTCCATGCGGCGTAGAAGAACTCACTAGTTACAAATATGTGGTTCACGGGGAAGGGCAAGTGAGGGAGTAATATCCAATGAGCGGTGACATTCTGAGCCAGGCGGAAGTTGAAAATTTACTTCGGTCCATGGATGATGAGGAGGACACAACGAAAGGAGCTGCCTCCGCGGGAGCAGGCGTTGAGCGTCCGCGCGAAAAGATCACCTCCTATGATTTCAAACGGCCCGAGCGCGTCGGCAAGGAGCAGATGAGCTCCCTGCAAACGATGCATGAAGGCTTCGGACGCAACTTTGGTGCTGCACTTTCCGCACTGCTGCGGACTATTGTCGAAGTGAAGCTCACCAGTGTTGATCAACTAACCTACAGTGAGTTTGTTTTCAGCCTGGATAATCCGACCTGCTTCAATTTGATCAATGCACCTCCCTTGGAAGGACAATTGATTCTTGATGTCAATCCTTCAATATTATTTCCCATCATCGATCGTCTCTTGGGTGGCACTACCACCTTGGCTCCGACCGCGCGCCGGCCGCTCACTGAGATAGAGCTGCGATTGGTATCACGCATCACCGGTTTGTTTCTTAACGAAATGCACCATGCGTGGGAAAAAGTAGTTGAACTGGATCTGAGTATCGACCGAGTTGAGAGTAATCCCCAATTGGTGCAAATTATTCCAGCTAACGAAGTCATCGTACTAATCAGTTTTGAACTCACGGTGGGTGAAACGCGTGGCATGATGAATCTTTGCATACCGTTTAATTCGATCGAACGGATAAGCAATAAATTGTCATCGAACAGTTGGATCAGCTACAGCAAACGGAAACCCACGAAGGAGAGTATTGTTCAAGTCAGCAACCAAATTTCCGATGCTCCGGTAGAACTCGTCGTGGAATTGGCTGAAACCCAAATTGCCACTTCCGAGCTTATCAGCTTGCAGATAGGAGACATCATTGCCAGCGAAAAAGATATTCAACAACCATTAGTGGTCTACGTGGAGGGGCGGCCTAAATTTCATGTTGTGCCCGGAAAGCACAAAGGACGTAAGGCGTTTCAGGTAGTAAAAAATATCGAGGAACAGTTGTTGCCGCAGACTACGGTTCCATTAAATGAATCTGGATAATTCCCGTCCGTAAACCACCAGCTCTGCTACAGATACGCAAATTCAATTTCGATAACGATTTCAATTTCGATCGTGATGAGAAAGGTTCTTGGTAATGAACGGAACGACTCATTACAGCCACTAGTTCAAGGAAGCCCCTTTTCCCAAATCGCGCAACCCGTACAGGGAACCCACTTTACGAGAAAGTTTGTGGACCAGACATACTCAAGGGCACGCGAATAGAGCAAACAGACGGCCTATTGCAGATTGACATAGTCCGATATTCTGCGAGAATGGGGGAGCTGGGTTTTTTTCCATTCTGCTGGTTTCAAATTCTGTGGGGGAGTTAATAACTGCAGGAGACTTGGTTTCTGCAGACCACAGATATTGGGCCAAATGGATGGCAGCCTCTCAACAGTAGCCACTCAACAGTGTGGGGGGGAGGAAGTGTCATGGGGATTAAAGTCAAGTGCCCACACGGGCATGAGTTCAAGGTTAAGGACAAGTACGCTGGCAAGAAGGGCCTATGCCCCTATTGCGAGGGGCAAGTTCTCGTCCGGGTGCCCGATGCATTGTCGTCGCGGGAATTCAATGCAGCCGTGCATCGAGCGGCCGCGACGGATCGTGCTTCTTTGTCAGGTAGCAAAGGATCCACTAAAAGCAGAAAAGCGGGGACGCCCGCAGGATCGTCCGGTTCAAGTATCCACCAGGTGATGCCGCAGGATCAAAACAGCGGTTCCTCGGTCTTCGACGAGTCCCTACCGCAAGATGCTGACACCAGCGGAAGTTTGTTAGGCTCGTCGGTCATTCGACATAATGTCAAATGCAGATGTGGTGAGCATGTGCCGATGTGGTTTGCCCGTTGTCCAAAGTGCAACCAATTTATGCCTCAACGCTAAGCGACTATCGAACGGTTCAACATGTACCGTGCACTCTTAAGTGGCAACTACGGGTTGATTAGTAACTACGGCTCGATTAGCAACTACGGCCACCGCTTAGCTGCTGGGCAGAATTAGGCTCCAACGGTGGCAAGGCCTCCTCCAACACTCCTTGGGCACGTGGCCACATTTGCACAGCCTCCCATGCAATCCAAGCTTGCAATGCCAGGATCGTTGTGCCAAATCCCAGCAGCAACCAGGAGCGGTTAGGCCAAAAATCATGAACGATCTGATCCAGCATGGCCCAACCCGGCATGATCAGCATCATTACCGCAGGGATTGCCACAAACCAGTAGGGCAGATTACGTCTGAGGAGATAAAACATAAGAACTAAAAATGCCAATCCAGCGAGCAGTTGGTTGGTCGCGCCAAACAGAGGCCAGAGTATCAGTCCACCTGTTCCAGGGCCTGCCGGGCCGGGCACCATAGCAATCGCGCCGCCCGTGACAACCGCCACTGCAGTTGCGATGTATTTTCCGCGCAAAGGATTGAGATGCAGCGATGCGCCTAATTCTTGAATAACGTAACGCTGCAACCGTGTAGCCGTGTCAAGAGTTGTGGCAGCAAAGGAGGCCACCAATACGGCGATGATCGCGACGCCCAGTTGAAGTGGGATACCAATGGCGGTCAAGAAATTGGCACCACCCTCAACAAACGCCCCTACTTTCTGCGGTAAGCGGTGGTTTTTCCAGCCTCCCCGAGTGAGAGGTTTGCCATTTATGAGCACCGGCTGCCCTTCGGCATCAAGGACCGGTTCGATACGCGCCTGGTACTTACTTTCCCAGGCCGCACGTCCCGTCAACTTGATTCCGGTAGTTGAGTCCGTGACACCCATCCCCAACCCGGAGCAGCAGGCCAAGATAACCACAACAGCCAGCGCTCCTTCTAACAGCATACTCCCATAGGCAACATACTGGGCATCGGGTTCACAGGCGATTTGTTTGCTGGTGGTGCCACTGGAAACCAGACAGTGAAAGCCGCTGCATGCACCGCAGGCAATCGTGATGAATAAAAAAGGCCAAATGGAGGGAGCATCTTTAGGGATGTTTTGAGCGATTGCCGGAGCACTGCTGGCCAAATCGGTTTGTCCAGTCAGACTCGCCACCGCCAGCCCCAACACCACCAGTCCCATTGCCACCATAAGCTGGTGGCTATTGATGTAGTCACGCGGCTGCAACAAAACCCAAACCGGAAGCACCGATGCAATGAAACAGTAAACCAGCAAGACGGCCGTCCACAAGACAATGGGCGTTCCAAAAGATCCCCAAGAAGTGATCTCAGGCATCGTGATGGGCCACGCATAAGCGCCTCCAACCACACACGCATAGAGTAAGATCAAAGCAAACAGGGATGGCCATAAAAGCCCCACGCCACGGCGGTAAACCAGTACCCCTACCAATACTGCAAGCGGCATCGCCACCCAGACACTCAATACAGATTGTGGGTAACGTGCAAAAATAATAGCAATGACCAAGCCGAAAATGCCAATCACGATGGCCAGTGAAAAAAACAGTATCAGGAGAAACAAGACTTTAGTCCGTGATGAAATGAGTCGACCTGCAACATCGCCCACGGTTTGACCTCGATTCCGCAAACTAATCACTAATGCTCCAAAGTCGTGCACTGCTCCAATAAAAATGGCCCCGATCACCACCCAGCACAAAGCTGGTAGCCAGCCCCAAAAGACGGCAATCGCGGGACCCACAATGGGACCAGTTCCGGCAATGCTGGTAAAGTGGTGTCCAAAGATGACCTCTTTACGGGTAGGTATAAAATCGACATTATCACGAAGCTGTTTGCTTGGAACGGGCGCAGCAGGGTCCAATCGAAAGATCTTGTTCGCCAACCAACTGCCATAGGTGTGATAGGCCACCAGGAACGCGGTAAAAGAACCAAGTACGATGAATAGGGTAAGCATAATAAGATTGTGCTGAGTCGGTGATTAGTAACTCGTAGAATAAGGCAAACAGGAGTCAGACACAAGTTTATGGCTTGTTTGCCCAAACAAACTAAAAGTTGCATTCCGTCAGCTTTAGTATGACCTTTCAGATTGGCCTTCTCAACTCCCACCCTCGTTTACTCTCACGACCAAGATGCCTATAATCGGCCTCTTCGCATTCTCTCAGGATAATGTCCCATCACCATTTGGAAAGGAAGGGTTTCGTGCCGGAACATGTAATTATCGTAGGGAGTGGCCCGGCCGGTTGGACTGCAGCCATTTATGCCGGTCGTGCGAATCTTAAGCCCCTGCTGCTTGAAGGTGCTGTGTCCGAAGAAAATCGGCTGCAAGGAACCATGCCGTTGGGACAGTTGGCCCTGACGACCGAGGTAGAGAATTATCCTGGGTTTCCGGCGGGTGACCTGAGTGAATTCCTTCGTTCCTCGCTTGATTCTGAATTCCATTGGCTAATCGATATGCATCAAAAAGAAGGGTGCTCGGGGCCAGAATTGATGCATTTGATGCGGCAACAGGCAACCAATTTTGGCACTCGGATTATTACCGATGATATTGTTGATATCGACGTCGGTAGCGGCAAAGATGGAAGCAGTCCGTTCAAATTGCGTTCCTTAGGCGGCGAGCAATTTGAGGCGCACTCCATCATCATAGCTACCGGCGCTCGGGCCAACTATCTTGGCCTGGAGTCTGAGGAAAAATACAAAAACAATGGTGTAAGCGCATGTGCCGTATGCGATGGTGCATTGCCCCGTTTCCGTAACCAGCCATTGGTGGTGGTGGGTGGCGGCGATTCAGCGGTGGAGGAGGCCGATTTTCTATCCAAGTTCGCCAGTACCGTCTACATGATCCATCGTCGCGACCAATTGCGGGCATCCAAAATCATGGCACAGCGAGCTTTGGATAATCCTAAGATTGAGGTTGTTTGGAATTCCATGCTGGACGAAGTTCTAGGAGATGACTCTCACGGAGTCACCGGTGTAAGGATCAAATCTACCGTGGACGACTCAATCCGAGAATTGGAAGCTACCGGCATGTTTCTGGCCATTGGTCACACGCCTAACACGATTTTCCTCAAGGGGAAACTGGATTTAACGGAAAAGCAGTACGTTTGCTGGACCGTTCCCTTCCGTACCAATACGAGTGTCGACGGCATCTTCGCCGCCGGCGATGTTGCCGACGATTACTATCGCCAAGCCATCACGGCTGCCGGCAGCGGCTGCATGGCAGCGCTCGACGCCGAGCGTTGGCTGGCAGCCAATGGATTCTAGGTGCAGCAGCAATTGAGCCTAATCAATTTGTCAAAATCCGTGTTCAATCCGTGGCTAATATAAGTACCTTATGTTTTTTCAAAATACAGTGGCACGGACGGCAGCCAACGAGTTAATAAGGAAAGTGCGATGACCGATCACGACTCGATCGATGCGGAACGCCAGCTATTGACTGAAGCGGAAGCTGCCGGCGGTTGGGCGAAGTATAAAGTTTTTTTCAAACTTTCAGGACCTGGATGGATGGCCAGCGCAATCACCCTGGGGGGTGGTTCATTGGCCAGTAGTCTCTATCTGGGAGTACTCGGCGGATATAGCCTGTTGTGGCTGCAGCCCTTTGCGATGATTTTGGGAATCGTCATGTTGAGTGCGATTGGCTACGTCACACTCTCCACAAATGAAAAGCCATTTCGTGCGATCAACGGCCATGTGAGTCCCGTACTTGGATGGGGCTGGGCATTGGCTGTGGCTGCGGCCAACATTATCTGGTGCATGCCCCAACACTCATTGGCTTTTGGTGTGCTAAGCCAGAACCTGCTCACCAAAACAGGGTGGTTTCAATTTGGCCAGTTTGAAGGCCTGCTCAACACTTGGGCACGTGCCCGCTGGGGGACAAGTTACCCCTGGCTGGCCGATCATTTTGATCAATTATTGGTCGGGTTGATCCTATTGATTCTTACCACCCTCATCACCTGGAGCTACGACCGAGGAGGCTGGGGTTTACGACTCTACGAACTGGTACTGAAAATCATCGTTGTGTTCATTGTCCTGTGCTTCATGGGCGTCGTTATCCGCTTGACATTTTCTGAGCAACCCCTGGAGTGGGGGAAGATCTTTGCCGGATTGATCCCGGATTTCAGCCAATTCTTTCATCCAACTACCACTTTTCAGCCTTTTTTGGATGCCATCGGTGAGCCTGCTCACGCAGCCCGCCAATTCTGGTCGGATAAAATCGTCAGTCAACAACGTGATGTCATGATCAGTGCTGCAGCGACCGCCGTAGGAATTAATATGACATTGATGTTTCCCTACAGCATGTTGCGGAAAGGCTGGACCAAAGAATTTCGAGGACTCTGCCTGTTTGATCTTGGTACGGGGATGTTCATTCCCTTCGTCCTGGCAACCAGTTTTGTGGTGATCGCAGCGGCTGCCAGTTTTCATACCCAGTTGCCGGGAGGCTTTGAACGCGTCATGCGTGATGGCAAGTTTAAGTCTCTCCAAGCCGATCCTCAGGGGCCCAAGTATGGTGTATTCCAAAAATTACTCGCAGAGCGCGAAGGAAGTTTGTCTTCCAATGTTGAATCCTCCAACGTCAACTTAGACGATGAGAATCCTTCTGCTAGCGGCGATGTTTCAGAAGCTGAACGCTATTTGGCCGCGATGCTTGTGAAGCGGGATGCATTCGACCTGGCCCATTCACTTGCACCGCTGACGGGTAAGTTTTTCGCAAACATGATTTTTGGATTCGGCGTGTTGGCAATGGTCCTGTCAACCATTTCAATCCTGATGCTGATATCCGGATTTGTCTATGCGGAAATGCTGGGCTTTCCCGCCGGTGGTAAAGTTCACAAGCTGGGGACTCTGGTGGCAGGTATTGGTGGAATGTTATGGCCCCTGTTTTGGGCCGGAGAAAGCAAATTCTACCTGGCCGTAGTGACCTCGGTATTTGGCTTCATGCTGCTTCCCTTTGCTTACGTCACCTTTGTGCTATTGATGAATTCCAAAAGCTTGTTGAAAGACCAAATGCCAAAAGGCATTCGACGCTTCTGTTGGAATGGATCAATGTTTTTTTCTGCCAGCCTCATTACAGTTGCTGCCATGTACATGATTTGGATAAAGACCGGCCTGTTTGGTGTGTTGGCCGTACTGTTGTTTATCAAGTTGGTAATCATGGTGTGGTTCTACCAGCGGAATTCAGATAAGGAACGGAATAAAAGCAACTTGTCAGAACCAACAAAATCTGCCTGAAAAGCACAATGCACCAATGATCACTAAGCCCCCACCTTATTGGACAAAAGAAAACGAAGGAAACAAAGGTTGTGTACGCATAGGATAAATGCCTACAAGGTACAAAAATGCCAGTTGTTTTAATGTTTGCTGAATTTCATCAGTAGCAACCGGCTTCTCTTCGTTTCCTTTGTTTCCTTATGTTAAATTTTTCTGCTTCTGTAAAAAATAATCGATAGAATTCCAGGAATCATTACGCCATGGAAAGTATCTCCGTACTTGCCGCCCGTCAATCTGAGTCGATTGGGGAGCAGGTGACCCTTCAAGGTTGGATTCGCACACGCCGCGATTCAAAAGGCGGATTTAGTTTTCTGGAGTTGAATGACGGGAGCTGCCTGGCCAACATTCAGATCATCGCCGATGCTGACTTACCCAATTACCTGGCAGAAATCAAACGGCTTACCGCGGGTTGCAGCGTGACAGTGCGTGGAGAAGTAAAACCTTCCGGAGGCAAAGGGCAGGGCACAGAAATTCATGCAGCCGAGGTCAAAGTTCATGGCTGGGCCGATCCCGAGCACTACCCGTTGCAGAAAAAGCGGCACTCATTCGAGAAATTACGAGATTGGGCCCATCTGCGACCTCGGACGAATACGTTTGGTGCCGTTGCCAGAGTGAGAAATAGGATTGGCCGATCCATTCACGATTTTTTCCAAGAAAACGACTTTTTGTGTATTCAGACACCCATCATTACCGCCAGTGATTGCGAAGGGGCAGGAGAGATGTTCCGGGTTACTACTCTCGATCCGGCCAATCCTCCGCGCACTCCAGAAGGCCAGGTTGACTTTAGCCAGGATTTTTTTGATCGCCCATCCTACTTGACTGTTTCCGGTCAGCTAGAAGGAGAGATCTACGCCACGGCATTGGGCAAAGTCTACTCATTTGGTCCCACCTTTCGTGCGGAGAATTCCAACACCTCACGGCATTTGGCCGAATTCTGGATGGTGGAGCCTGAAATGGCTTTTTACGATCTGGAAGACAACATGAATCTTGCCGAGAAATTTCTCAAACGAATCGCAATCGATGTGTTGAACGATTGCCAAGAAGACATGGACTTTTTCCAGCAGCGAATTGAGAAATCGGTAATCATGACCCTGCAAATGATTGCCGAACAGGAATTTCATCGGCTTAGTTACACCGAGGCCATTGAGCGACTGGAAGCTGCAGATGCTCAATTTGAGTTTCCGATATCTTGGGGCTGCGATTTACAAGCCGAACATGAACGGTATTTGACCGAACAGGTAATGCAAGGTCCCGTGTTCTTGCACGACTACCCTCGAGAAATCAAGCCATTCTACATGAAAGTGAACGACGACGAAAAAACGGTCCGTGCCATGGATGTACTGGTCCCCAGGGTGGGTGAGATCATTGGCGGCAGCCAACGTGAAGATCGCCTGGATGTGATCACCGAGCGAATGACGTCACAGGGGCTTCAACCCGACGACTACTGGTGGTATCTCGATTTGCGTCGCTATGGAACCGTACCCCACGCTGGATTTGGCTTGGGGTTAGAGCGAATGGTCCAGTTGGTAACCGGTATGGCGAACATCCGTGATGTCATTCCCTTCCCACGTACGCCAGGTAACGCGGATTTTTAAGGGCTCCAACAGTAAATTTCAAATGATTACAGCAATAGCACCACGAAGGACACGAAGAGCACGAAGGAAAAAGAAAAATAACCACTTTGCAATACACAGAGAAACAAGAAACGCTCGGCTACTTAACAATTCGTGAAAAGATCCTGTTCGTTCCCGTCTTCGTGTTCTTCGTGGTAATTATTTGCAGGTAGAGAGTTATTAAGTCGAGGTTCAGCCAAAATAGCGTTAACCTATATCCTGTTGTTTATACACAAGTCTCTTGTTTTGGCCCAAACGCTAGCCATGCGGTAGCAAAGTCGCACATTCTTCTGATGCCGACCCAGACTGTTTGTGGTCCGGGAGGGGGTTCGCTGGGTCGATTGT
>JBDOMT010000259.1:0-17261 GCA_039831705.1 Pirellulales bacterium
ATCGTTGTCCTCCTTGATTAGTGATGTTTTCATTAGGATAACGGTGCGTTTTTTATTGGCAATACGAAACTCCTCTTTCTGACCCAAATTATGGGATTCTTGAATTAATCAACGGGAACTAATGAACACTAATAGGATAGCCATATGTATCCAAGGAATAGATCTTATCCGGGAATGGATAAAGTGGAATCCTGCGGAGCGAACACGATTCCTCTGAGTGACCTGTTTTATTAGTGGATATTAGTGTTTATTAGCGGTTTTCTCCAAATATGTCCACCGACTCAACTTTGCGAAGTAGTAGATTAACTACCCTTCCGTACACGTTTCAACTCATATTGTCTCGGCTGTGGCTGGTTGATTGTGAAAATTTTATCTTCCATTTGTTTGGCTTCCTTGTTGAAGCTAGCGACCCGCTCGGACATCCCTTCGATCTTGGCTTCCAGTGTGGCTAACTGTTTTTGTAACTCCTGGTTCTCCGGACTCGCCTGAGCTGCTCGACGAGCGCGGGCGAATCGTTGGAACTGTCCCCACTCATTGCGGAGGGAACGGACCGGGCCTTCATTGCGTTGCTTATTCAATTCGGCAACCTTCTGCGCTTGCTGATATTGGGGCGTCTTGTCATTGGCTTGAAGTTCAATGTGAGCTGCCAGTGCAGCAGCCGAGTAGCGGCCCACCGACTGGCCATCGATCAAGAGCTGGTACTGCCCTGTAGCAAGTCCGAGAACGGTAAAACCCTCACGGCTAAAACGGTGCCCCAGACGTGTCAGCTTGACTCCCAGTTGGGCTTCTTCGGGAACCACCCAAGGCAAAGAATCGGCCAGCCAGGTAAACTTGATTCCCTGGTCATTCAAGGCAAGATCGGTAAGCGTCCCTCCGGTGGCGCGAACCGGTTTGTTCTTATTGTGCGTTGCGATACGTATGCTGGAAACCTTTCGAGGTAAGCCAAGATCTTCGATCATGGCAACTGCCATGACCACTTGTCCGGCAGGTCCGGGATGGACCGCATCGGCAATCATAGTAAAGTCGGCGTCCTTTTTCCGCTGCTCAAGTGTGATGTTGTTCAGCGGGCCCCACATGTCGACAAATCCGAGTCCGCGCATCACCGCCACATCTCGCAACCAGGTTCCGTAATAGGTGAGCACCGAATTGTAAAGCTGGATGTTATCAGAATTTTGCGGAGGCCCTTTTTTCCGACGCTTCTCAGAAATCCGCCGAGCGCGGGCGTCAAACATCGTAGGAGTCATTGGAATGGCGGTCGCTCCGATCGATTGGAGTCGCTCCAACAGCTCAGTCATGTCGTGACGATAGGTCTGAAATATGTCATCCTGGTAAGGTCGATAGCGACCGTCATTCATGCCCAGCAAGATTGAGACATACTTGGGCTGATAGGCCGCCACATCCTCGTCAAATCTCTGCAGAGCGTCCCACGCAACTGCCCCTCCAACTCCCGCATTGTGAATCTTCAGACGCATTTTCGGGTAATGCGTATAGAAGTAGTCCTCTACATACTGCGTGTAAAGACACTGGTGGGTGATGCTGTCACCCAGAAACACAATCGAATCGCCAGTGCTCAATTCGAGCTGCGCCAGCGGCTTGGCCCACGACATTATCTGCTCATGAGGTGTCTGCTCATGAGGTGTCTGCTCATGAGGCTTTTGCTCCTGGGACTCCTGAGCCCAAAGAGGGGAAGAGAGAAAAAGAAACACCAAACAGGAGCAGCAGACAATCGGACGAAAACGCATGATGAAATCCTCGAAGGTGACAGAGGAGCTGATATACGGTCAGCATCTTACCATTTCGATCTTGAGAATAACACCATTTTCTCCTGCATAGTTCCTGACTTGTTTTCATCCTGAGATCGTTATAATTACTGGAAGTGTGAATTCCACATTCAAATAGTATCTGGTCAAGCCTTACTTTTAGTGTTGCTGAATCAACAAGTACTTTGGGGTTAGAGTTTATCCATGCGTCAACCCTAAAAGATAAGTTTGACAAAGGACTAGAATCCAGGACCATCTTATAAAGGAAACCACGGTGGCAAAGACTCAACAATCTGTGGGCCCAAAACCGGTTCGCCTGTATGACCACATACCTGAAATTCTGGTTGGGCCATTGGCCCTGTTTTATGGTCTACTATCCATGCTGCAATATGCCCACGACTCCGAGTGGGCCTGGATACCGATTCACGAAAGTACTATTTTTTGGGTAGGTTCGACCGGGACCATTGCCTGGTTGATTTCGTACCGATGGAATCTCTCTAAAAAGAACTTTGTCTTGGTGGTCGCCCTGTTCGGCTTTCTGATTGGAATCCCCGCGGTATTGGAGATCGTCGGCATATTCCACCAGGAAGCCTTGGGAGGATGGCATCCTTTTGCCACTATCGGCGCTTGGCTGGGAGCCTTTGCTCCCACTGCCAGCCCTGGGGCCTATGCTTTCGTCGCTCTCTGCAGCGGTGGAGTCTGGTTGACCGCGTTCATCTGGAGCCGCCTGCACATGTCAGCGACCCTCGACGAATCGGGGTTGACGATTGTGCGCGTCGATGGAAAACGAGAACGGTATGAGTTGATCGGCCTCAAAACTGAAGCCGATCCGTTCGATTACAGCGAACGGGCGGCAATGGGAATTGGCTCGCTGACCTTGCAAACGCGTACCGGAAAAATGATCTTCTCGATGAAACGCGTGATCTGGTTGTATCGAATCCCATTCATGTTTTGGATTTCACCCAAGATTGACCGCATCGAGAATGTTTTGAGCTATCAGGGTAAAACGACCGTCGTCAGCGCCTCGGAACGAGCCGATCTTATTGAAGCGATGGACGATGCGACCGACGGCGATGACGAGGCATTGGACGACGACGGTTACTCGGAAGACCATGGCGAGAATGGAACGGGCTCAGCGATCAATTAGCGAACAACAAAAATTATTCAAACTAAAAACAAACAAGTAGTTCCGCCACGGAGAACACGGAGAAAGAACTGTTACAAAACTTCTCCGTGTCCTCCGTGCCTCCGTGGTTAATCTTCTTTTCACAATGAGCCAATAATGAGTGAAGAGACTAGGACTCTTGATCATTCTGCTGCTGAAGATCTGAAGGAAATCCCTGCACTCTTCTGGACCCTGGTCCCCGAGGATGCGATCAATCTGGGCTATGACTTTTACCTGGAGACGGCCCTTTCCCAAGACGATCCGACCCATCAGCGAATCGCTGCGCTGATTGAAGAAAAGTACAAAATTTTTCGCCGCTTCGACGCATGGCCCCGCGCGGCCCGCTATGTCAACGCGCTGATTGACGCAGCCATGTCTTACAAACGGGGTCTCGAACGGGCAGCCAGAAATTATGACCAGGCAAAATCATTTGCCAAGGAAAAAAAGGACGCAGTGAGAAGAAATCGCATTCTCACCGCAACCAAAGACGGTTTATTGCGAGGTGGCGTTCGCCTGCTCATCGTGGGGTTGACCGTGTTTTCTGCCGTGCTGACATTACTGCATCTGGATGTCATACGCCTGGAACGATTAGAACAAGGAGGCGGCACCCATACCGTAGCAGCCCTGGCGGTGGCCGGATTGATCACCCTCATTACCATCTATATGGAAATCTCCAAACTCGATCGACTGGAACGCGATCTTCTTTTGAACTACGAACTGGCCCTGATTCGGGCCCGTATTGCACACGCCGAATCACGCATGCGAGAGTTATGCAATGCCTATGGACTGATACGACGCGACTATTGTACCCTACTCAATCGACCAGCCCCCGACGAACAACAAGCGTTAACCCATTTGCTGGCCTTGGTGCAGCACGATCTGGTTCAAGATCGGCATGAACTGACCAACATCGAATGCCAATTGCAACAGTCGACCCTTCGGCGGTTACTGCGGATGCTCGGCATCGGCCGTAAGGCGGATGAGGATTGTAATGGGAACAACATGGTGAAGAGTATTTGATAGAGTTGGTATACTAGCACAAAGCCCAAGCGAGTGAGTCCATGGTAGCTGCATCTAACCACTCGCTTGCGCTTCGTGCTAGTATTCTATTGACCACAGCGCAGCCAATAGATCCTTGCCACATAGTTCAGTCTCTTCGAAACTAACATACAGTGGCACTCCAAATTCTCGAGAGATACAACTTTTATGGGTTGATGTAACCAGTGGCATTTTTGGGATAAATTTTTATGAGAAAATTTAAGTACCCTGCTTCATCCTTTGCGCCTGCACGGCGGTGATGGCGACCGTGTTGACAATGTCCGCTACGGTGCAGCCTCGACTCAGGTCGTTGACCGGCTTTCGCAAACCTTGTAGCACCGGGCCGATAGCCAGAGCGCCGGCGGAACGCTGCACTGCCTTGTAGGTGTTATTGCCCGTGTTCAGATCCGGAAAGATGAACACGGTGGCGCGCCCGGCCACTTCGCTATCGGGGAGTTTGGTGCTCGCCACACTGGCATCGATTGCCGCATCGTACTGAATAGGACCTTCGATTTTCAGATCAGGACGCATCGCACGGGCAAGTTGTGTTGCTCCTTTCACTCGCTCAACATCTTCACCATGCCCCGACTGTCCGGTTGAATAGGACAACATGGCGACCCTCGGTTCAACGCCAAACATGGCTGCTGTGTCGGCGGAAGCGGTGGCAATATGAGCCAACTCCTGGGCACTTGGGTTCGGATTGATCGCACAATCGCCGTAGACCAAAACTCGGTCTGCCAGGCACATAAAAAACACGCTCTATACGATGGAACAACTTTCACTGGTTTTGATCACTTGAAACGCCGGTCGAATGGTGTCTGCCGTGCTGTGCACACAGCCGGAAACCATCCCATCGACCAGCTCTTGTTGAATCATCATGGTTCCAAAGTAGTTGACATCGAGCATCATGTCAGCTGCGTTTACCAGTGTCATTTCTTTGTGTCTACGCAGCTTCGCTAATAAGCAAGCGAACTTTCCACGAAGCTCGGGATCGATGATGGAAATTGTGCCCAGGTTAAGTCCTAGCGAGGCGATTTTGCTGCGGATTTTCTCCTCGTTTCCTAATAACTTCAGTTCGACCACTTCACGCCGCAATAGAACTTCACTGGCCTGCAAGATACGATCCTCACTTCCCTCAGGCAACACAATATGTTGTCGGTTGGATTTGGCACGGGCGATAAGATCGTACTTGAACATCAGGGGAGTTACGGTGGTGGAGCGAGTGACTTCGATACGACGTGCGAGGGCGTCTAAATCGACGGCCGACTCGAATGCACCCAGAGCCGTAGCAAGTTTGCGTGGGTTGCCAGGAGCAATCACGGCACGAATGGAGTCAATTGGCATCGAGGTTGTATGGGTATCCGAATCGACAATTAAAATGGGTACCGGCGCTGTTGGAAAACCGCTGATCGGGCGACCCACCTGAGGTGCTGGTTCCAAGCCACCGGTAAGCACAAGACCAGAAATCCTGGGGAAGGCTTCTGAGTAAACCGAAGCGAGACAACCGAGAATAATATCAGCCCGGTCACCGGGAACAATCACCAGACTGCCTTCCTCCATGTGATTGAGAAAGTTGGGCAATAGCATCGCGGCAATCTTGTAGTTGAGCACTTCGTTCATTAATTTTTCGGAGTCGCCATGCACAATACGTGCATTGATTGCGGTGACAATCTCTCCCAAAGTGGGGGCAGACAATTCGCGCCGTGCGGGAATTGCGAAAATTGGTTCTTCTTCAGACCATTGCTTACCCAAAGATTATTCCATGACAGGGAGATCTTCTTCGGCAACTCGGTTGATAATCGATGCCGTGATCGTGCAGTGTTCGTGGGCAAACGCTCTGTGGGCGGCGCGCATGACATCAATGGCGGACCCTGGAGTTTTATTGCGACCGCTGCCGACAATGAGCACTGGGCATCCTAGATGGTTGGCGACACTCGCATTAAAGCTAAATTCGAACGCAGAACTGATACCGGTAAAATCAGTTCCTTCGCAAAGGATAAAATCACACTGCTCTTCGAGCTGCTTGTATTTCGCCAAAATTAATTTCAGCAGTTCCTGCTCCCGGCCCGAAGAAGAGAGTTCTAAAGCATGCTCGTAGGTTGTGGCATAACATGAGTGATAGGGGCCTTGCAGTGAATATTGCGATCGAATCAGTTCAATGTCATTATCCGGTGTATCACCACCGCGAACAACAGGGCGGAAGAAACCCAGTTTGTCGATATGGAGGGAAATTAATTCTGCAATCCCTAGAGCGATCAGCGACTTTCCACTCGATTGTTCAATCGCAGCGATGTAAAGACTGTTAGACACCTTGGTATCCTCCTTGATCATTCGACGTAATTCCAAATGCTTCGAGTATCTGTCGGACTGCCGTCTCAGGTGTAATGACCCCAGCCACCACGTCACGTTCTAGTTGATCTTGTATGGCACGCACGTTCCCATGCTTGCGTACCGCATGTTGTAGTTGTTGCTCTACCAGACTCCACATCCAACGCAAGTTCTGTTGGCCACGACGCTTGGTCAGGGTACGATTGTCCAACAGTCGCTGGTAGTGTCGCTCGATCGCTTGCCAAATATTCTCCACGCCTTCACCTTGGATGGCGCTGCAGGTCATCACTTGGGGTGGCCCGTTGGCATCTTGGTCAGATCGGCTCGACAGCAATTGGACAGCCGACTGGTATTGGTGAGCGGCTCGTTGAGCAGCCAACCGTGATTCACCATCGGCCTTATTGACACCAATCACATTGACCAACTCAAGCAATCCCCGTTTAATCCCTTGTATTTCGTCACCAACTCCCGGTAACATCAGAGCGACAAAGCAATCGGTCATGTCAGCAACCATAGTCTCAGACTGGCCCACGCCCACGGTTTCCACCAAGATCACCTGATAGCCGGCCGCCTCACAAAGCAACAAGCTTTCACGGGTACGACTGGCTACCCCACCGAGCGTTCCCGCCGATGGAGAAGGGCGAATGTAAGCTTCCGGCTCAGCGGATAGCTGGGACATCCGGGTTTTGTCAGCCAAGATGCTACCACCGCTGATTGTGCTAGAAGGGTCGACTGCGAGTACGGCGATGCGTTGACCACTGCGAATAAGATGGAGCCCTAAGGCTTCGATAAAAGTGCTCTTTCCAACTCCCGGCACTCCCGTAATTCCAACCCGAATGGCGTGCCCCGTATGTGGCAACAGGCGCGCCAATAACTCTTCCGCCAACTTTTGGTGTTTGGGATTGTGCGACTCGATTAACGTGAGTGCGCGGGCAAGTATGGCGGTTTCCCCGGCCCTTACTCCCGTAACATAATCTTCGATCGTCAATTCGGAGCGGGCACGGCCATGTGCGCTATTACCTGCCATCAGTTACTTACCATTCCCTTCCCTGGATACGCTCACGCCAAAATGAAGCACTGGGGGTTTTACAGAGACACAGGGGGGTTTGGGGGGATACCCCCCAATGAACTGCCAATTGGATTTCCATTTCTCTTCCACCTCGAACTGAATGATCTTGCCAACTGGCTAAGTAAAAGTTGTGAACATCGATTAAGTGGCTACTCGTATTGGGATGCTTTGGGGGGTGCCCCCCCAACCCCCCCCCGGTATTGATTTACAATCTGCATCTGCTGTATCCCCAACCCCTCTAAGTATTCCGAGAGCATCACCGATCATAAACAAATGGCCACCCCTTTGAGCTATGCTATCCCATTCACTACCAAACAACTGGGCCTGATGGGTACTCACCTGGTTTACGGACGGTAATTAATGGCATGAAGTCAGTACACCCTCCTCCGCCAGCATCTCTTGCAATGTGGCAAGTATGTCGCACGAAACGAATATGAAACGATCGACACCGGCTACGCGCCAGTCTTCCTCATTGGATCCAGGCTTACCTGCCAACACGACCGTTCGAGCGCCAGCTGCTTTCAGCTTGGACGCAACATCGGGTACGTATTTTGGATAGAGCTTGTCGGATGAACAAATGACACCAATCGAAGCGCCACTCTCGGTAAAAGCGAGTGCTGCCGCATCGGCCTCCTGAAATGCCCCGTCGGCTATCACTTCGAACCCACCTACTTCAAAAAAGTTCTTCGAATAATTAGCCCGCCCCGTGTGCTCCGATATGGGCCCCATGTTAGCCAAGAAAACGCTTGGCCGCCTGCCATGATTTGCCTGCCAGGCATCACTGAGATCGCGAAGTTTTTCAAACGGTTCGGCAAGGCTACGTGCGACCAACGGCTTGATGCGTGTCGTTTCGCCATGAAAGCCCAGAGCATGAAAGCCCAGAGCACCGGCCAACTGGCCCAGGGTGGCACCCACCATCGCTGCTTCAACCGCCCCGGCAGTTCTACTTGACACGGCTGACTCGTTCGACGCATTTAACCCCTTTAGCGCAGTCAAAGAGTTGGTCAATGGGACCTGCTGGCTACGAAAGGCTTCGACTCGACGCAGCGCATGAACACGTAATTCCTGCGGGTCAGGCGGGACATGATCGATCTGCGATTCGTCCAAATCTGGGAACTGGCTGACCCCAGTGATTGCCACTTTGCGCGAGGCAATATCTTTCGCACGAGAAGCGAAGGCTGAGTCAATTTGCTCCGCGATCCAACCACTCTGAAGTACTGGAAACATACCGCCCTGACGTTCAATCTGTTGAAATACTTCCCACGCCTTAGCCGCCAGCTGGTTAGTAAGTTTTTCCAGGAACCAACTGCCGCCTGCCGGATCTACCACTCGCTGCAAGTGGGATTCCTGTTGCAAAATCAACCCCGTATTGCGGGCCACACGACGGCTAACATCGTTCGATCGACCAATCGCATGGTCGAATGGGACTGAGGTAATTGCGTCGGCACCGCCAATTCCGGCGGCGAATACGCCGACCGTATTTCGCAACAAATTCACGTAGGGATCGTGTCGGGTCAGCGCTCGGTTGCTAAGCCTGGTGTGAATCCGCATGGCGCCGGCTTCTGCCGCACCGCCACATACCTCGACCACTCGTGCCCACAACTGCCTGGCAGCGCGTAGTTGAGCAATCGAAAGGAAGTGATGGGTGTCCAGGCTGAATTGGAACAAAATCTGTCGTGCGGCAGCGTCGATTTCCATTCCCATATCGGACATCGTACGCACGTACTGGACCGCCGTGGCCATAGCAAAGGCCAAATCCTGAGCCGCGGTAGACCCAGCATCATGGTAAGGTCCGGTGTTTACGCCGATCGCAGTAACCTGTGGATAGTTTTTCGATGTCCAAGCAGCCAGGTCGGCCATCTGCGCCAAGGCATCTTCTACCGATACCGGCAACTCTCCCTCACGCGCAAGAACGGCAAGGGGATCGGCATTGAATGCCCCGTGCACCTCATCAGGCAGAAGTTGGCGCCGCCGCCACAGGGCAATCAGCAGGGCCGCAGTTGGCAGGAAAGCCGCGCCTGCCTCGACCGCAATTCCAACCTTCGGGCAGTGAACATCCGCCAGCACTGTGTCAAAGTCATCGGTGTGATAGGCCATGAGCCCTCCCCGACCGATAAAATTTGCCCCTCTGTCATCGTCTGGATCCAAGCCAGAGCGGGCCGCCCGATCCAGCACCAACAAGAGTGACGAAACTCCCCCTCGGAGATCTTCCAGAATCGCCTGGTTGGCCGCTGATGGTTCCGGTGTGGAATGTTCTTGTCGCAAATCCCAACCTGTCAAAGTGGCGGCTAATGGACTGGAGCCGCGCACGTAGGGAGGGAATCCCGGACAACCCGATACATCGCCCTCCTCCAGCCGATCTTCGCACGTATAAACTGGCTGCAGATCGATCCCTTCGTAGAGATGTGTGACGAGTTTTTTCTCAAAGGGTGCGCCTCGCAACGAGGCCTCGGCCAATGCGCGCCACGCATCGTAGTCGACGGGTGGAAAATCGTCACGAATGGAAAATTCTGGATCAAGCATCAGTAGGTTCCTCACTCGGTTCGCAAAGCTCCACGAGTACGCCATGGGTACTTTTAGGATGGAGAAATGCGATCTGCATGTGGTGGGCGCCACCCCGTGGCTGGTCGTCAATCATTCGCAATCCCGATTGTTTTAAGTCGTCAATTCGGGCTTGGATGTTGTCGACAGCGAAGGCCAAATGATGGAGTCCTTCACCACGCTGGTCGAGAAATTTGGCAATCGGTCCGGAAGCATCCGTGGACTCAAGTAATTCGAGCCGTATGTTCCCCACCCGAAAAAATCCAACACGTACCTTTTGGCTGGGAACCTCCTCATAGCCTTCGAATTCAGCTCCCAGGGAATCTTCGTAGAAAGCCCGTTGTACGTCGATGGAACGTACGGCAATACCGATGTGGTTTAAGGACTTGACGGTGTTCATCTTTCCAGAGCCTAAGCGATGGGCATGGTTGAAAGTAGGGTGTAAGATGGGTAAACAATCAAAAACCGCTTGCAGGGCAAGTGGCTTGATAAATCCCCCTAAAGTAGGGGAAAAACAACTTGTCCGAACAAACAAAATTTATCTTCAATGCTCAACCTACCATTAAACACTTTGCCCATCCTATTGAACAGAAGGAAACGACGGATACAGGATGTTTGTATGTAAGAGTTGAGTGCCTCCAGCGTGAAAGATGCCGTTTGTGCTAACATTTTCTAGATTTCGCGAGTAACAACTGACTTCTCTTCGTTTCCTTTGTTACCTTCTGTCCAATTTTTCTGCATCTGTAAAAATGGTCGATGTAATTCTGTTAGAACCTGAAATAGTGTGGGGGAGATGTTACAATAGGTAACGTATGTTGTGGCTTGCTAGAATGGTGCCTTTCACTCATGTCAACGCAAACAATATGCCTTGGTTGTCTACTTGGCAAATTTACGAAAACTTTGATGTCTGGTTGGTCGATGGTGAATCCTCGATATTTCTACGTTGCTGGCATGAGTGCTGCGGTTCTCTTTATTTGCATGGGCCATTCCAAAGCTGCTGCGGCTGAGCATCCGATCGACTTTGCGCTCGAGATTCAACCCATTTTGGACAAGTGCGTTAAGTGTCACGGTGGGGTGAAAAAGAACGGCGGCTTGAGTGTACTCAGCCGAGCGTTACTTTTGTCCGACACCGAAAGCGGAGTACCTGCCCTGGTCGCTGGCGATGCAGCAGCCAGCCTATTGATGGATCGTATTACTGCGGACGATCCGGAGGAGCGGATGCCGCCGGAAAAGTCACTTGATCCGGGGGAAATCGAAGTGCTCAGATCTTGGATCGATCAAGGGCTGCCCTGGCCCGAGCATTGGTCCTATGTGTCCCCACGGCCCGCCCAAGACGAGTCGCTTTCGATTGATCATCTGGTCCGCAAACGGTTGAATGAAGCAGGAATTTCTCCTGCAGCGTCCGCCGACCGGCGCACCTTAGTTCGTCGATTATCTTTAGACCTGACCGGACTACTGCCGACGCCGATCGAGGTCGATTCTTTTGTCCGTGATGATTCTCCCGATGCGTACTCGCGATTGGCCGAAAACTTGCTTGGCTCGCCCCATTTTGGTGAACGTTGGGCCCGACATTGGCTCGACGAGGCCAGGTATGCCGACTCGGAAGGTTATGAAAAGGACTCGCCTAAAAACGATGCTTATCTATTTCGGGATTGGGTCGTGCAGTCGTTCAACGATGACATGCCTTTCGATCAATTTACCATCAAACAAATTGCTGGAGACTTGCTACCCGATCGCACCAGTGCCGATCTCATCGCAACCAAGTTTCATCTACAAGTTCAATACAACCTGGAAGGTGGTGTCGATGCGGAAGAGGATCGTACCAAACGGGTGATCGATCGTATCAGTACCATCGGCACCGTGTGGTTGGCGAGTACGATCGGTTGTTGCCAGTGCCACGACCATCCTTACGATCCATTGAACCAACGCGATTTCTATTCGATGTATGCGTTCTTCAATAATGTCGATTTCTCGGCTGACTATCTTGACCATCGACCGAAAGAAGCTGAGAAGAACCTCAAAGAGCGTCAAGATAAAGTAACAGTGCTTGCTGACCTGATGCGCAGGCAGGTGAAAGACAAAAACCTGAGCAATCAGGTCCAGGCGAAGTTGGGAGGACTGCGGAATTTTGACAATGACAAAGGCTTGGTACGCTTCATGAGCGAACGGTCTGACAAACGTCGAACGACTTATCAATTTCGACGCGGCGATTTTCTACGACCGATGACAGAAGAAGGCAAAGTACACCCCCGTACGCCTTCTGCATGGTCGCCGTTGGAACCTCGCGATAAAATGCCCGACAGGTTAGATTTGGCACTTTGGCTCACCCATTCTGAAAATCCGCTGGTGGCACGGGTTGCCGTCAACAAAGTGTGGATGCATCTATTTGGTCAACCGCTAGTTGGAAGCCCAGGCGACTTCGGTTCGCGAGGCATGATAGCCGACAATGCCAACCTGCTCGATTGGCTCGCCCATTGGTTTGTGCATGAAGCTAACTGGAGCCGCAAAGCACTCATCCGATTAATTGTCAGCTCCGAAACTTATCAGCAGTCATCGAAAGTGCGTCCGGAAATATTCGAGGTCGATCCCGAGAATGAGCTGCTTGCCCGTCAGAATCGATTTCGTGTGGAGTCGGAAATCCTACGCGACATTGCCCTGCAAGCATCCGGATTGCTGAGCCGGAAAATGGGCGGCCCGTCTGTTTTTCCGCCGCTGCCGGCCATTGTGGCTCAACAAACTTATGCGAATTCGAATAAGTACAAAGTTTCCGAAGGGGAAGACCGGTATCGACGCGGGCTGTATACATTTTTCCGCCGCACTGCGATCGACCCCAACATGTCGGTTTTCGACTGCCCCGATTCGAGTGGCTCAAAACCAAAGCGCGACCGCTCGAATAACGCTCTCCAAGCACTGGCAACTTTGCAGAACGAAGTTTTCCACGAGGCAGCCCAAGGTTTTGCCAATCGACTGCTGAAGCTGAGTCTGGCCAGCGGTCTATCGGATCGGGCTCGCATTCGGCAAGGTTATCTGATTGCTGTCGGTCGCGAGTCCGAACGTGAAGAGGCCAGCTTGCTCGAAGACTTATTGCAACAGGCCCGCGACTATTACCAGAGCCACTCCGACGAGGCAATGAAACTCGTAGGCAACCACCCCGTGAAGGATGTTGCCTACAACGAAAATGCAGCCTGGATTGTGACAACCCGTGTGCTACTAAATCTGGATGAGTTCCTGACACGAGAATAAGAGCCTATCCCATGAATACGACAGACGTTACCCGTCGAGAGTTCTTTACCACTGCCGCCGGTGGTCTGGGTGGAGTTGCTCTCACTTCGATCTTGGATCAGCAAAACGCTTTTGCCGGGCGCAAGCAGACACGGGCCGCAGGGGCGGCGGTTAACCCGCTGGCAAGTAAAACGGGACATCTTCCCGCCAAAGCAAAGAGCTGTATCTTTATCTTCTTTGCCGGAGCGCCGTCTCAGCTCGATTTATTCAATTATCGGCCCGTGCTACAAAAACTTACCGGCAAGAAGATGCCCGAGTCGCTCTCCGAGGGCGTCCGTTTTGCCTTTATTCAAAAAGAGACCGCCACGCTATTAGGATCGAACCGAAAATTTTCGCAGCATGGCCAAAGTGGAATGTGGTTTTCAGATTTGGTACCGCACATCGCCAGTTGTGCCGACGATATCTGCATGATCAACACCATGCATACCGATCAGTTCAATCACCATCCG
The DNA here is from genome assembly GCA_039831705.1 of Pirellulales bacterium. Lineage (GTDB taxonomy): Bacteria > Planctomycetota > Planctomycetia > Pirellulales > Lacipirellulaceae > JAJRWS01. The sequence goes on from JBDOMT010000259.1 coordinate 13,633, forward strand.
GCCCAGTTGATGATGCAATGCGGGCAAGCGAAGTTTGGTTTGCCGGCGATGGGCTCGTGGCTCTCTTACGGATTGGGAACCGGCAATCAAAACTTGCCCAGCTATGTTGTGCTGACTGCAGGACGTGGCTCCAGTGGTGGGGCGACGCTTTGGAATAATGGCTATTTGCCCTCGGTTCACGGCGGAGTGTTGCTGAGGAATCATGGCCCACCGATACTTGATTTGGAGAACCCCGCAGGATTGCCGGCCGAGTTGCAGCGTAAAGGGCTCGATGTAATACGCGAAATCAACCAACGACGCTACCAAGAGGTACATGACCCCGAGATTGCCAGTCGGATTGCCAACTACGAAATGGCATTCCGCATGCAGACGGAGGCTCCCGAATTAACCGACCTTTCGACGGAAACGCATCAAACCCTTAAAGACTACGGCGTCAACCGCCCCGAACCAGAAAACCGTGGCAACCGGACTGGCAATGGGGATCAGTTCAAATCTTTCGCAACCAACTGCCTGTTAGCTCGAAGGATGGTCGAAAAGGGTGTGCGGTTTGTTAACATTATTTTTGCATCGTGGGATCATCATAGCGACTTGGACCAAGGCCTCACTTACAACGCCACCATGGTCGATCAACCCATCGCAGCGTTGATCAACGATCTAAAACAGCGTGGTCTGCTAGACGAAACCTTGGTCGTCTGCGGCGGTGAATTTGGCCGCACCCCCCTGGGCGAAAATCGCCCCGGCTCTGAGGAAGTGAGTGGACGTGACCATCATCCCTACGCTTTCTCCATGTTCATGGCCGGCGGCGGCGTTCGCGGCGGCTACACCCATGGCGAAACCGATGAGATTGGCTGGAACCCTGTTCTCAATCCGGTCCACATCAATGACCTGCAAGCCACGATGCTCCACCAATTTGGCATCAACCACCTGAAGCTGACCTACCCCTACCAGGGCGTCGACTTACGACTGACCAACATCACCCGCGCATCGCACGTGATCAAGGAGTTGATCACCTAACCTTCCAGCAAGGTTATTGTTCCTGCAAAGCACTGTTTTCGGCCGTCCTCAGTATCAAGTAACAAAGCACCTTGGTCATCGATCCCCTGGCATAGGCCCACCAGTTGGCTATTGTCGGTATCAACTTGAACTCGACGGTTGGTGAGCAGACAACGTTTACGCCATCGATTTCGCAGTTCCTGATCACGCACGCCAATCCAATCCAATCGCTCCTTCAGCTTATGCAGCAGACCAATCAAAACATCCGCCAGAGGGAATGGGGATCCGCTCACATCGCACAGTGCCGATGCAGTTTTGGAAATCTCCTCGGTGGCACTTGTGATGGAATTGTTGACATTGAGTCCTATTCCCAGAACAAGTTTTCTTGAGCTTAGTCGCGGTGTCTCCACCAAAATTCCACAAACCTTACGACCTTGAATATAGACATCGTTAGGCCATTTCAATTGAATTTCAATCTTGGGAAGCAACTCCTCCAATGCCTCGCAGATCGCCAGACCAGCGGTCATAGAAACTAGCGGCCAACGATGGGGTGGGAACTGGCCAGACTCAGAACCATCTGCCTGCGTGGGAGAATCCGTTTCCAGCAGGAGAGAAAAGGTCAAGGCGCCTCCCGCAGCCCACCATCGATTTGCCCTGCGGCCCCGTCCCGCCGTTTGAATTTCCGCCAGCACCAGCAACGGATAGGATAGTCCGTCTTGGCCAACTAATGTTAACGCCAGATCGTTGGTCGAAGCCAACTCACGATGAAATTCTATTTGCTGAACAAACGTTTCGATCTGAACTCTACGCAGGTCGGCTTCGGTAAAAGCAGCAGGAGAAGAGTCGGCAAGTTCTTTTGTCATTAGTTTTATTCAGAATAGCTCGACCAATGGCTTGCCTTCTGCCAACAAATTGAATGGCCGTCCCTGATTGTTGACAGCCTCCAAATCGTCGATGCCCATTGCATGGTAGACGGTCTTGGTAATATCAGCAGGAGTCAGCGGCTTATCCGCAGGGTACTCGCCGTAACGGTCGCTGGAACCATACGTCTGGCCTCCCTGGATACCCCCTCCAGCCAGCACGTTGGTCAGGCAATGGGTCCAATGGTCACGGCCAGCCCCAGACTTTCCATTGCTGCGTGGGTCGCCTATCTTTGGCTTACGTCCCATTTCGCTGGTCACCAATAGCAAGGTTTGATCCAGTAAATTACGGTTGGACAGGTCTTCGATGAGAGCAGAAAAGGCTTGGTCAAATTCTGGCAGCAAATCGTCCTTGAGGCAATTAAAATTGTTGCCATGAGTATCCCAGCTACCGGCGCTCTTGCATTTTTTTGCCAGAGCCGAGCCTGCTCCCGTTCCGCGCCAAAATACGGTGATGAATGGAACGCCTGCTTCCGCCATACGGCGCGCCAGCAACAGACTCATGCCATTCACCGTTTCGCCATAGCGCTGACGAAGTTCCGGCGATTCACTGGTAACGTCGAAAACGTTGCTCATGCCTGAGGAACTTAGTAGTCCGTACGCCCGGTCTTGCTGTCGATTCCAAGTTTGCACAGATGCATACTGGTCTAACTCACGGCGTGCCGAGTCGAAATCACGCAGGAGTTGGTGCCGCTGCGCAAGCCGCGCAGCAGATACATCACCACGCAAACTCAGCGCAGGTGCTTGAAACTTCAATGGTTCTTCATGACTACCCTCGAGATACAGAGGATCATGCTCCACGCCAAGTCGTGCTGCAAACTGACCGGGACGAGTATACGGTTTACGACTCGGCATATAAGGCAACGTAATCGCATTGGGCAAAGATTTATGCGGCGGCCTCTTGGCGGCTACGACCGAACCCATATAGGGCCAGTCATCGGGCATCGGTGTGCGATTGTTTCCCAGCGCCAGAAAACTGGGATCTGCCTGATGTCCGGTCAAGTTGTAATAGTAGCCGGCGTGATGGTCGTTGGTATTGACCGATGCACCGACCGATCGGACCAGCGCCAGGTGATGCGCCTGTTGCGACAACAGGGGCAAGTGTTCACACAATTGAATTTCGGGAGCCGAAGTCGCAACAGGATTGAACGGGCCACGATAATCTGTTGGCGCATCCGGCTTCATGTCCCACATATCCAGATGGGACGAACCACCGCAAAGAAAAAACAAAATGGTCGATTTGGCTTTCGGCGCTGGTGTTTTTGCTGCTGATGCCAATGAGGGTGAGTTTGAAGACTCGATTTCGGCAAACGCGCCATGCGAATTACTAACCTTACTCCCAAAAGCCATGCCAGCAAAACCAACACTCGACGCAACCAGAAAGGTGCGACGAGGAACAGATACCGTCGAGACAATCGATCGTTTCTGCACGTTTGTTCCTTTCGGATTACCATCTGTGTTGTAAGAGCCGCATTGTCATAAGTGAATCACTCGTGTCACAGGTAACATAGCAAGAACCGCAGGCCAACCCCTATATTGCAATAATACCTTGGTGAAAGCAACCGATTTTAGCGTAAAGCTGTGAAACATTTGCAAGGAATGAGACCCTAACTGAAGACCACCGCCTGAAGGCGGAGGGTTCGCCGACAGTCGGCTAAAGCCCGACTTTCTGGTTGTGGCTTACTTACCGCAATCGCCACGAAGTGGCGAAAGCAT
>JBDOMT010000103.1:0-1946 GCA_039831705.1 Pirellulales bacterium
AATCTTGGAAATCAGGAATTATCGCAAAAAGCAATTTCAAATCGATACAGGTCACCTTTTCTCGTAAAGTGCTAAATGAAAACAACTTAACAGCTATCAACGTGAAAACGTTGGGACACTAGTGGTTTATGGTATTAAAATTTCACAAAATTTGCCAGCTGAAAGTCGAATCATTGCGTAACCTATGGCATGCGATCCAGAATTGATTGTGAATTACGCTGGTCGACATAAAAGACTTTGCTAAACATAGAGCCGTTGCATTCCGACACCGCCTTAGCCCTGTTGATTACTTTACCCTATCGCATCATTCGATTTGCAGTGTAATTACTGCTTGAGGCTTTCTAAATAAGCAATAATATCGGCGAAGTTCTGGAGCGTCATGCCGTCGGCCAAGCCGTTTGGCATCGGTGAGAGGTTGCTTTTTTTCAGTTCAATTTCATCGGCGAGAATTTTAATTGTCTTGCTTTCAGGGGTTATCAGCTCGATTTTTTCCGACGTTTGGTTGCTGATCATTCCTTGATGGACCACGCCATCGGTAGTGACGACAATCACCATCTCAAAGTCGATGAGAACTCGATTCGAGGGTTCGAGCACCGAGCGGATCAGTTCGCTGCGAGAATATTTTGCGCCGATGCCACGCAGGTCGGGACCGATGTTTGTTGTACCAACTCCGCCTACCAAATAGCCTTTTATGCAGCCGATTCCTTTGGGATCGGCAAAAAGTTGTTGGCCCCGGTTGGAATCACCTCCGTGATCGTTGGCATACTGCACGTAGGACGCGGGTTCTAAACCCATGGTAGATTTTTCAAGTAAGAAAGTGAAGTTGCTATTTGCGGAAAAGACCTTTGTTAGCTCACGGCGCACAGGAGCAGCTAGCTCATTTCGGTCGTGCAGTGTTTGGAGGTCGCTGCAGATTGAGTCTCCTAGCATGGCCAAGGTGCTGTGAGAAACGTCGCGGATATTCTCGTTCTCGTCAAGCAAAGCGGTTAGGTAGATGGGCAGCGCTCGTTGATCGGGTGTGGCAGCTAGTGCCTGCATCACTTTGAAACGGATCTTCACATTGGCAGCATCGAAAATTACCGTTAACGCCGACAACGCGGCCCGTTGGACTGAGAGGTCGGGGTCTTGCAGTTTAGGGAGAACCCGTATGGCAGCTTCTTCGCCAAACGCTTGAGTGTAGGCGTCAATGGCCTTGGCCCGCAATGGCGTCCGTGGATCGTCCAGCCGTTTTTCGATCGCCTGCTTGGCCTCCTCGGTGCGCAAGATAGCGAGCGCATCGAGTGCCGTCACAACCAAGGGGATTGGCGAGCTCTCATCCAGCGCGATCTCCGCCAACTGCTGGCCGTATGGTTTTGCATAGATGTCTACTACCGCATTGATCGCTGCTTGCCGCAATGGATTACTGGTTTTGTTGTCGGTAGCAAGACGCAAGAGCGACGGGACGATCTTGTTGTCTTTTAACTCGGTAAGTAGTCGAATTGCTTGGAGTCGAAGTTCTTGTTCGGGATCGTCATCGACCATGCGGCGGACCTGAGGTAGTGTCTCAGGGTCAGGGACCTCTCGTAGAACTCCCAAAGCTGCGAAGCGAACTTGGGGGGTGCTCGTCCTGAAGACCTGCTTCTAGCGCATCCTGCACAACGGAGGTTGCCTCCCACGGATACACCTGAGGGCGAGCCGGTTTGCCGCCAGCTGCTTTACTTCCCCACCATCCTCCGCTGTAAGGATCCGCTTTGCGGTGGACTTTGGCCAACGCTTGCAAAGCGGCAACGCGTTCTATTGGTTCATCTGCCTCACGAAACCACTGGTTAAGTACATCGACTGCACCGGAATCGAAAACTCCCTCCAAAGTCTGAATAATTGCGTTGCGTGTTGGCTTGTCCGCCGTACGCAGATGGGTCGAGGCGAGCTGCCAATTTCCAATTGCCCGGAGCGCCTGCATCATCGTG
>JBDOMT010000103.1:1956-17149 GCA_039831705.1 Pirellulales bacterium
CCAGGGACGATCCGCCCGAGTGCGATGTCGAAGGCGGGCAAGAAGTACAAAGCCTGCAACGGGAGTCGCATTCCGAACGAGGGGGAGCAGCACATGGCGTTTACGACGCTTGAAGGCCACCGGTGCGGCCTGAAGATCCAGGTGGCGGACGTCGAGCAGCCCCTCATTGCAGTGGCACAGTTGACCGCGGCGGGCAACAAGGTCCTGCTCGCCAAGTGCTTTGTAAAGCGGGCTCGCGCTGTCGGCATCTCCGATACGTCCCAGTGCAATAGCCGCTTGCATGCGTACCGCGGCGTCGGGATCTTTTAACGCGGTAGCCAACTTGGTACTCGCTGCCTTGAAACGACGGTTTCCCAGGGCACGGGCCGCCTGTCCGCGGATATCGGCATCTGGATTTTGCAGAGCGGCGATCCAATCTGGTGTCGGGTCGTAATCTTCAAGCTCATCTATTAGTGCGTTTTGGGTCCAGATTGCATGCACTTTCATCAGCACGGATGCCTTGGAGTCGAGCAATTCGGAGACCGGCCCGACTGCTGCCATTCCGAAGGCCGCCAATCGCTGTTGGACGCGCATTCGCTGGTGATGCGAGGGATGGCCGAGCGCACGAATCTGAGCCTCGATGGGATCGGTGTTCTGGGCAGGGTTTGGTTTGGGCGACACTTCGTCGCCGACGTAAGATACGCGAAACAGCCGTCCGACATTGTCGGGTTTTCTTCCGCCAGCAATGTTCCAATCGGCGACGTACATGTGATTGCCGTCGGGGCTGAAACAAAGATCGATCGGTCGGAAATCGCCAGATTCGTCACCCAGCATGAAGTCCTCGACTTGCACTTCGAACGATGCTCCCTTTTTCGTCAGCTTATAATGCTCGATTTTGCTGTCACCCCAATCGCAGAAAAAGGCGCTGCCCTGGTACTTGGCTGGCCAGGCCGCCTCTCGATAGCAGGCTCCGCCGCACGCGGTACCGCCGCCAAACTCGCCAACCGGTGGCAAGTAGGGATTTCGCTGGGAGCGATAATCGTAGGGATAGCCGTAGTAACCTGTAGGAACATGGTGGATGATCCGCGTCCACCAACCGAAATCGTCGTCGTTGTCAAAAGAGAAGATGTTGTCGAATCGATCCAATGCCACATCCATGTTGTTGCGGATGCCGCTGCTGACGACTTCCAGTTGACTGGCGTCGGGTCGCATCCGAAAAACACCTCCCCCTTCGAGTGTGATGGTGCTGCCATCAGTCCCGACGGCTTTGGGCAGACCTTTGTCGCCAAGTGCGACATAGACAAATCCATCGAGGCCAAGCCTCATGCCGGAGGGTACGTGATTATTCAGACCAAACAAACCAGGCGCATGACCAAAACTGTCGGCCAAACATTGACGCATGTCGGCAATGCCGTCGCCGTCAGTATCCTTGAGCATCGTGTAGTAGGGAGCGTTCATGACATACAGAGCATCCTGATGCCAGACCATGCCAAAGACTGCCGAGAGGTTTTCGCAGAAAACGGTCTTGATGGGTGGACCACCGGCGGCGTCCCAGCGAATTAGTACAATGCGATCGATGGGGTCTGTCGAGGGACCGCGCATGTCCATTGGATCTTCGCCGACAAACAGGTTTCCTTGGTCGTCGCAGGTGACTGCCGAGGGATGCTCGATGTCTGGCACTTGATAGATAAGGTCGACTTTGAAATCCGCGGGGACCTGCTGGGCCAGCGACCGGGTGGTTACCAGCAATAACAGCCCGCATGTGAAAAAAACCGGGGCACGAAAAGACAGCATCGATTACTCCAGAGTAATTTGAAAACTCACAACCGTATCAAAGGACACTGTCGGCCAAATAAGGCAAAATATTCTTGTTAAGAGGATGTACGTGCTATTGTACTAAACATGGGTGTACTAACCCAAGGTAATGTGACGAACAAGGCATGAAACCATTGGGCCTGAATAATTTTAGCGAGTGGAGGTAAATCGCCATTATTTGGCTACAATGGCTACCTGTCGTTGAACGATGTTTCTAATACCTGCTACGACGACTCGCCTATTACCCCCCACACAAGACACACGGAAGACAACATGCCCCCTGCCCTTGTTCGGTTTAGTAGTTGGCTAGTTTTGGTACTGCTTCATCATGTTGTCGTGCGAGCGGAGTCGCCACCGCTTTATCAATTCGATCTAACTTACACGCTTAAAATCGATACCAATGACCCACAGCAGGTCGAGATGGCGTGGGATCATTGTCATGCGATTGCTGCTTTGCAGGGATTGGTCAATCGCGACGAACCGCGGCTGTATGTGCGGTTTGTGGAGTCGCAAACGATTGAAATAAATGTGGATGACTACTGGCTGGAGAAGTTAACCGAGCCAGACGGTTGGTTGCACGGCCATACCATCAAGCACGTGCCGACCCTCGTTGCATTGGTTGAACATTTTCAAAAATATTTCGACGGCGTGGTTGTCTACGATCCTAAAGTCGCCGCCACTAGCAATGTGGCATCCACGATTGCAGGTGTCGAAAATCTGCTTCCTATTCGCTTTGATCCCTCGCCGGAGAGTCTTTATAGTCAACTGGTGAAAAGTGGTCCTCGGTTGCCTATTCGACGGCGTCTTATTGCTGAGGATGAATCGTCGATTTTCACTGGCGAGGGAACAATTCCCGGGACCAACCGACGTTCGAGCGGATCGGCCAAGTGTGATGCTTATCTTTGGATGAAGGAGAAGTATCTGGATACCGGGTTGTGTGACGGAGCTTACGGAGCTTACTACCTGGATCAATATTGGCGTCAAGCGCCACGCGCGACGGCATTGAATCATCATTGTCTCACTAATCACGATATTTTTGTCAGCAAAAAGGCATTCTTCTTTGATCTTGGGATTTGGGGCGACGAACTACCCGTTGACAATCCACAACAGAAGATGGGGACCGACTTGGAAACGCTCAAGGAACTGTTGCTGAGCGCTTATCAACATGGTGGCAAGGAACGGATGATCCATATCGGGGGCTTTGTCCCGTGGGCGCTTAAGTATACGAATCATGGCATCGCAAAAGGAACCCACGCGCCGGTGCCGACCGAGTGGGAGTATGGAAAAATCATCAGTGCTTACAACGGGTTCATGGACGCCGACGCTATTGGCTTTGGTGCGATGGCGAACGCCTCGTTTTTTACGCACTTTCCGTTGCAAGATAAGTATCCACAAGCGTGGATTACCCGCCAACAACTTCGCCAGCGAGGATACCTAACTGAAGATGGTCAAGTCGCTGTCCAGGGCCGTGAGTTCGTCATCTTCTACGTCGGCGATTACGATTGTGCCGCTTGGCTTTATCAGCGGATACCTGATATTTGGGACGATCCGAACCGTGGCAAAGTACCCTTGATGTGGTGCATCAGTCCTATTTTGGATCGCCGAACGCCGATGGCGATGGATTATATTCGCAAGACCGCGGGGCCGAACGATTACTTTGCTTCGGCAGATAACGGAGCGGGATATCTTGAACCGGGAATGCTGCAAGAGCCGCGAGGCATCTCCGGCCTCCCTTCTGGACTCGACGCCTGGGCTCGACATAACAAAACGTACTATGACCGCTGGGGGCTCGGCATCACCGGATTTATTATTTACGCGCACGGCCCTGTACTCAATCAGGCAGGTCTGGACTGCTATGCCTCGTTCAGTCCGAACGGCATCGTACCGACGGGCGGTCCCGCTACGCTGCTGCATGGGAATATGCCTGTACTGCGGCACGATCATGATGTAAACGAAGGGGATCCACGCCAGGCAACACGGCACATTGTCGAACGCGTTGCTGAACGGCGAAAAAACGAGTTGCCGCCGTTTCACTGGTTTCGCAATATTTTGAAGAGCCCCACATGGTATGTCGAAGTTGCCGAGCAGATGCAGGAGCAGAATCCGCAGTTGGAACTGCTCGATGCACCAACGTTCTTTGAACTCTATCGGATCTATCTACAAAACGAACAACAATTTAATCGGTTGGAAAAACCGGAAAACAATTAGTCATGTAATTCGCTTGCAAACGATCTGGTAGTATTTTTTTCTGAACATGAGAGGAGCATCATGATGCAACGTCGGACAGCACTGCCGATGGTCAGGGGCCGAGACTCATGCTTCTACTGAATATTGACTTACCAGCACTCGATGCGGTAAGGGCAAGGAGACCCAAATGCTCATGCCAGCTTCAACAGTCGACGAAAGAACCATTCCAGACAGAGGCTGCCGCAGATGATGCCTAGCAGGATGTGATTCAATTTTTCAGTAAAACCCGCATCGGCGGCGCCGCGGATTGTTTTTACTTCGGCTCGACTCTCAATCATCTGCGCCACTGGCAGCAGATTGTCGCTGCCATTGATGGCCGCGTTTATGCTGGTGTAGTAGCGTCCGCCTGTGCGCGTCGCCAAGGCTGCCAGCAGGGATTCGTCTCGACGGGTTTGCTCAAATTCGAGATTAGGCAAAGTCACCTCAATGCGGCGCATCAGTTGGGTGGCTTCTGAGGAATCGGTGGTATCCGTAGCAATATCGAGGCCGGGAATGGGAAGTTCGATTCGATGCGTTCCTTGCTCCAGCACGGTAAATTGGCCAATAAAATTCCCCGCCTTTCCCGGGACAACTTTTAGTTTCATATTGCGTCCCACACCGCTGGGCGAAATGGTGTGGCACATCACACTGGTGGCCAGTAGAGGCTCACGACTGGCCGTGGCAAGTTGCGCCCGGACGGTTACCGTATCGCCCACCGTAAACCGATCGCGTTCCACCATCAAACTGCCTCGAGAACTACCCCGCAAGAGTCGCCCCTGACTTACATGGCGAAGCAATTGCGTGGTGAGCATTTCAAAGTAACCCGGATCATGCTGTCGCAGACGCCACATTTCACCGCTACCCATGTAAAAAACCCGTCCAGCTCCATAAAAATGTTCTGCCAGGTAGACAGGTGGCTCGGTCGAAATACCTGCATCAGGGTCACTATAACTACCTAACACGCGTGCTCCCGGTTTGGGCCCCTTGACCGCATAGCAACCGTAGACACCGGGAAATCGTGACCAAATTTCCTGACTCGATTCTTTGCTGCTGCTTAACCACAAATAGGGGGATTCCCACCCGTCGCGAGTAAAAGCAATCGGCCATGGCACCTGAGAGCCAAATTGGCCATCATCAAGCAACGTGAGCCGACGTTGAAATTGAATAGGGTAAAGTGCGCGGATTTTGGCGTGTTCGGGGCTTTGAATCCAGTGAGCCGTATGGATAGGACCTGCAATGGCAATCAGGCCACCTGCCTCCTGGCCCACCCATTTTTCCAAGAGTTCGACTTGCTCTCCATCGAGCACCGACCAGTTAGGATCAAAAGCCACGATGCAATCGTAAACATACAATTCTTCCTTGGTGGTGGGGAAAGCAGCTAAAATCTGATTGGCATCTTGCGACAGGCCGGGTGGTGCCATCTGTAGGCACACATCGACTTGAGCATGAGAATCCCGGTGCAACTGATTACGCAAGAAGCGATAGTCGCGGGTCGCGCCACTCGCCAACAACAAGATTCGCAACTTGGAATCCACCACCTCCACTTCCGTCCGTCGAATGTTGTCGCCGGTGAATTGGTCGTCGGTAGGAACTGCCAACCGCAGTGCAAGCTGCAATCGGCCTGCAGTAACCGGTTCGATTTCAAATTCCACCGGCAATACTTCGGTGTCGGAGGCGAAAGTCAACCGTTGAATGCCTATCCGGTCGCCCCTCAATAGTTTCCTGCCACCAGGCTGTTCGATCTGTAGATTGTGGCCGCCCGTCCCTTGAGTGCCCGTCCTCTGAGTACCCGTCCCCTGAGTGCCCGCCTCGGCCTCAGGCCCTGAAAGTTCGCGAAGATAGAGCTCCACGTCCACCGTACGACCGGCAAAACCATCGGCTTGAACAAGTCCCCGGACTGTCGCTTGGTCATTGGGATAAAGGCGCGAGGGTGCAATCAATTCCTGCACACGCATATTGCGCCGTGGCTGGGTCGAACCCACACCGACGGTAAACACCGGAACTTTCTGCCCCGTGTCCTTGGCGGACATCTCCCAAACTGTCAGTGGATCGAGACCGCTGTTTTGTCCGCCATCGGTAATCAATATTACGCCAGCCAGTGGCTCACTCGCATGTTGGGTGAGCATTCGGTTGAGCGCACCACCAAGGCGTGTCTCTGCACCCAATGGCATCAGCTTCTCGGTCCAAGAAGGGGTGGAATTCGACGTAAGTTGAATCGGTTTCTCATTGGCGCCTTGGGCAGATTCACCGGCAGGCTGGTCGGGTTGCCCCTTTTGCTCTGAATTCGTCTGCTCCGGATTCTTGTTTTTGTTTTGGCTTGGAACCTGTTGGGGAACAAGTCGATCCCAGCGCAGCAAACGATGCGATTCGCGATCAAAGGCGGTCAAGGTGACATTGTGTTTTTGCCTGAGGGTTTCAATCCAGGAAGTCTCCCGCAGCGCATGGAGAATTGCCTCGCTGCGGGTTAAGGTTTGCCCCCCTTCCAGATGCCCCCCTTCCAGATGCCCACTGCCCAGTTGTCCTGCGACTCGTTGAGACACATCTCGCACGGACATGCTTTGGCTGGAGTCAATAAGAATGGCCACCTGCGACTCGGTGGTAATTTGCTGGTCGGTGCGCTTCTGTAAATTCATAAAAAACAGGACAGCTCCACTCAGTGCTAACAGTCGAAGCAGGCAAAGCAAAGTGCCAGCAAAGCGTGGCAGGCTGCGGCTCTCACGCGAGTAACTACCGATCGTAAAGAGTAAAAACGCTAGCCCAATGACCACCAAACCGAGGACCAGCCATGGCGAGTCGGATAAGGATTCAAGCCGGAAAAATTCGTAGCTAATCAGTTCGCGCGGACGGTCGGCGTCGATCGTCGGCGTGACGGCGGCCAGCATCCAGTGAGATACAGATGAAATAATTTGGTTCATGCACTCGTGTGGATAGGACGATGATCGTAGCGATGGTGATAACTGGCCCAATACGACAATAGTTGCTCTGCGACCAGAAGTACAATCAGTGCCACCAGCAATGCATCACTCAAACGATAACCGGCCAATTGGTTGTTGCTGGTGGAAATTTCCGATGCTAGAGAGAAATGGTAATCGATTCCTTTGAGATACTTCGCAATCTCCTGGCGATTCATCGTGCGGAGGTCGCCTTCACCAGTTGGTACATTCATGGCGATCATTCGTTTTTCCGGTGTTCCATCCCGATGCAGCAAGTCGACTCCCCAAATGCCGCTAAGGATGGGGACATCCGTATTGAGGATTAAGCGAACTGATTCATCGGTTACACTTGCGATTTGCGGAGACAGATTTGAATCGACCGCAGCTAAATCCCCCGCAGCTAAATTCTCCGTAGAAGAGGCACCTTGAGATGGATTGGTCGCATGAGGTTCCTGCTTCATCGGACTCAAATAGAGGGTCATCCCTGCGGAACTTCCATTCTGAGAAGCCTCTGGATTTGCAGAATTTAATATCCGGTCAAAATTCGGCGGGTGGAGATGAATTTCAGGTTGGTAATCGGCCGACTCAAGAGACAGCCCCAAACCGTCCCCCACTGTACGAACCGTACCATGACGTCGAGCAGCCGATAAATGGCCCATCAGTTCATTGGCAAATACGGGAAAGGCAGGATTCAGACTCCAGTTGCTCCAACGACCCTGAGGGCTTGTCTGTGGAGAAAGTTTACTCAACTGAACTACCACCCGACCGGCTCCGAATTGCTTTTCCACAACCCACGGTGCGCCATTACTCAACCTTGCCAAAATGCGTGTTTCGCCATCTGCCGGAGGCTGCCACTGGGGAGGCACCGCATAGTAGTAATCAACGGTAGCTATGGCGAGAAAGCTATTGCGCTGGCCAGCAAACACACGGAACAGAGGGTGATCGGTCACCCGAATATCGGTCGTGGCTTCTTCTCCATCACTTAATAGTTGAGTCGGCACGTCCAAGGCCACCGGCAACAGTCCGGTGCCATCGCGGTAAAGGTGTTCGTTGTAAAAACGTTTACTGACCTGGGGACCAAGGTGTAGAGCAACACCTCCACCTTGGCGGGCATACTGTTCCAAAGCAGAAATTTCCCCCTCCTCGAGTCGATCTATATCCAACAAACAGATGGCCGCAAATCGGGAGAGTTCCTCATGTCGGCGGAGATAGCTGGGAGGGCGCATTTCCGGACTCCAACCGCCAGCTTGCATACCTCCAGGACTTAGGGCGGTTTGCAAATAAAAGCCATCGTCGCCTGCCGAGGATCCATCAACGATCAGCACAGGATAGGCTTCAGGTAACTGGCAAGCAAAGTAACGCTTGTTATCGGGTACAATCGCATCGCCCGGTAGAATTGCTTCCAGTTTATGGGCGCCTGCGCCCGTGAACGTGACACGAAATTGGCGTGTTACCTCTCCACCTGCGGGAATGTCATGGATGGTAATGGCTGGCAAAATGTGGCCATCCTGTTTGAGCGTGACGGTGACCCCATCAGCTCCATTGGAAATTCCAGGTGACCTACCCTTACCTCTCCCTTGCTCGGGCTCTCCTTCATCGAATGGAGCGATCGCTTCTATCGTATTTCCTTGGGTGCCGTAATTACGAACCGTCAATCGGAACCAGGTTTCAACACCAGCAGCTCGAATACCCGCTACTGGGGCCAGTTCGGTAATGGCCAAATTGGGCCGAATTTGCTCGGCACATTGTACCAGACGCAACTGGGACACTTGGCTGCGCAATTGGCCGATCTGCTGACGCAACTGAGTCCCTTCGGTCCATTGGAGACGCCGAAAATCAGACAACAGATAGACAATCCGTGTTTCGTCGGCTGTCGATTGAGGCAGTCGGATGGCTGCTTGTACTGCCTCGAGGGGGCCCGCTGCAGATTCTGAAATGTTGTGTAAAACATCTCCTAGCGATTCACTTAAGGCCGGGTGGATCGGGCGGTCAGATAGTTCCGGTTCCGCGCCAGCGGTGAGGCTTGCCGCTTGTGAGAAACGGATCAGCGTGAGCTCTCCTTGTTCGGATTTGCGGGCTGCTTCGTCGACAATCCGTTCCACCACCTTTGTGGCCTCGTGAAACACGGAGTTGGTAACGGGTCTAAGCTGATTCGAATCCGCCTGTGAGTTGCCCTCATCGGCCCGTGGTTCAAAGCCCGTCCGTGAATCAAATCCAGCTCGCGGGTTGAAGCCAGCCCGTGAATCAAAGCCAGCCCGTGGATTGTGATCGGCCATCGAGTAGCTGTCGTCGAGCAGAATCAAGTGATGTGTCGTGCCTTTGCCTAATAGTTCTCCCCAAGAACTACGGAGGATGGGGCCCGCCAGCATAAACACGGCTGCCGCCAGAACTGCCGTCCGCACCAGTAGCAAAAGCAATTGCCTCAGCAAGATCGATTTTTTGTTGCGCTTTTGGCTAGCCAACAGAAAATCCATCGCCGCCCATTCAATCCGGCGTCTGCGGCGCAAGTTGATCAAATGGATCAACAAAGGGATCCCAAGCAGAGGGATGCCAATCCCAAGTAATGATTGAAACAGGAAGGTCAAGTTGGATTATCCACTGAAATTGGAACTACTGACCCCTTCATTCTATAGAATTTGCAACTTGGTGATAGGAGAGCCTCCCAATACTGCATCGCTATATACTGAATACAGGAGCCACAGCTAATGCAATTACCATAATTTTGACCATCCATAACCGTCATGATCGTCACCCCTCGTATTGGACCACGGGCTATACTTGGGTGTGATCGAACCTATTCAACCATCCACTGCCCTTACCCTTGAAGCGAACGATCCCCCCACGGCACACTCAAACCATTCAGAGCATCTCATGGGGCGAGTGGTTCTGGCGCTTGGAGGAGGCGCGATCTTGGGAATGGCAACGGTTGCGAATGATATGGTATCGGCCATATTCCTCCTATTCATTCTGCTGATGGGCATCCGTGGCTACCTGCTTGGCGCGATGAAGATTGCCGCCGGCATTTTAGGCTTGCTGGCTGCAATCCAATGGGCGCCGTCTCTCTCGCCCTATTTGGCAAAAGCCCCCAGCTAGCAAATGCCACTGCCGAATGGAATCAGATCCCGGGGTCCCTACGTGAATGGATTAGCTTGATCTGCGCAGGGCTGTTGATCGGCCTGATGGTGATTCTCGTCACACGTTTCTTTGCCCACGCCCTGTTCCACTCGAAACCAAGTTGGAAATGGGCCGACCACTGGCTGGGGGCAACCTTTGGTGGATTCGAAGGGGTGATTCTGAGTGCCATTTTCTTGTTCGCAGCAATGATGCTGGAGCCAATGGCCATACAACAACTTACAATCGCCAACAGGGATGGGACTGGAAGTCTCTCTCGTGCCTGGCCCAACAGCATTATTACTGTCACTCAGTCGGTTCGAGAGAGCGCCGTTGGCAATACTTTGGAATCGTTGAAACCCTTCAAGAACCGGTTCGACCAGCAAATGCAAACGTTGACCCGTGCCGTGAATGAAAATGATGGCCAGAACAACTCGTTCCAAGACAAGTTGATGAAGATGATCGATCAGATGAAAAGCGACCCGGCCGCTCGAAGCATCCTTTCGTCAAAAACTAATCTCGATGACGCATCGCTACGCACACTACTTGATTCGCAAGAATTTAACGACACACTCCAGAAGATGTTGCCCAGAAAATGAAGCCCAGAAGATGAAGCCATGTCGCGAGTGAGAGTTAAGCCCGAGCCCCTTTAAGCACAAGCAATAGCGCGCTGTACGGCGGTGCCCATGTCGGCGGGACTTTCGGCCACTTCAATGCCGGCTTCCTGAAGCGCGGCAACCTTTTCAACTGCAGTCCCTTTACCACCTGAGATGATCGCTCCGGCATGGCCCATACGCTTACCGGGAGGGGCGGTACGGCCAGCGATGAATGCGGCCACCGGTTTAGTCACATGATCACGAACGTAAGCAGCTGCTTCTTCTTCAGCCGATCCGCCAATTTCGCCCATCATCAAGATTGCCTCAGTCTGGTCATCTTGCTGGAACAGCTTCAATAAATCGATGAACGAAGTCCCAACGATCGGATCGCCCCCCAGTCCGACACAGGTGGTCTGCCCCAAACCCAGTCGAGTCAACTGCCACACACCCTCATAAGTGAGCGTACCGCTGCGGCTCATTACGCCGACCTTCCCCTTGGTATGAATGTAGCCTGGCATGATGCCAATTTTGCATTCCTCCGCCGTAATTACGCCAGGGCAGTTTGGGCCAACAAGATGCACATCCTTATCACGGATAGTCCGATAGACTCGTACCATGTCAAGCACCGGTACCCCCTCGGTAATGGTAATCACCACCTTTACCCCTGCATCCACCGCCTCAAGAATTGCATCCGCCGTGAATGCGGGCGGCACAAAAATCATGGTTGCATTGGCACCTTGCTGTTCAACGGCTTCTAACACCGTGTCGTAAACAGGCACGCCCAACGTTTCCTGCCCGCCTTTGCCTGGAGTTACGCCGGCCACCAATTTCGTACCGTATTCCAGACAATTTTTACTGTGAAACTCACCCGCCTTGCCGGTGATTCCCTGGCAGACCAGGCGTGTATCGCGATTGATTAATATGCTCATTTGTTTATCGGGTATCGGATATCGGATGGCAGGTGATTTTTAAACTCTCAACTCTCAACTCTCAAACTCTCGTCAACTTGCAGCAGCGACGACTTTTTTAGCGGCGTCGGTCAGGCCTTCGGCGGAGATAATGTCGACATCACTTTCCGCCAATATGCGGCGTCCTTCTTCGACTTCGGTGCCTTCCAGTCGTACCACCAAAGGCACGTTGAATCCGACTTGCTGGTAAGCTCCAAGCACCGCCGTAGCGATCGTGGTGCAACGCATGATACCACCAAAAATGTTGACCAATACTGCTTTGACGTTCTTATCGGCAAGCAAAATGCGAAAGGCTTCGGTCACCTGCTCAACTTGGGCACTACCGCCAACATCCAAAAAGTTGGCTGGCTCACCACCGTGCAGCTTGATGAGATCCATCGTACTCATCGCCAATCCAGCACCATTCACCAGACAACCAATATTGCCTTCCAGTTGCACATAACTCAGCCCTGCTTCACCCGCACGGACTTCAGCTGGATCTTCTTCCTCCACATCACGCAGTTCCAGAAGCTGCTTGTGACGAAACAAGCCATTGTCATCGAAGCTGAACTTTGCGTCCAATGCGATCAACTCGCCCTCGGCGGTCAGTACCAACGGATTGATCTCCACCAAGCTGCAATCTTGGGAGACAAACAGCCGGCAAAGTGAACGCATAAAACGATCCGCGGAACGAACAGTTTTGCCGCTCAGATTCAGCCGATGGCACAGTTTCCTAACTTGAAAGGACTGTAAACCGACATCGGGATCGAACGATTCTTTGTAAATCAATTCGGGAGTCTTGGCGGCGACATCCTCGATATTCATGCCCCCTTCCTGGGACACCATCATCACCGGCAGGCCTTGGGCTCGATCGATCACAATTCCCAGATAGAGCTCCCGATCGATATCACAGCCCGCTTCGACCAGCACCTGGCGTACCACGTTGCCCTCTGGACCGGTCTGGATCGTCACCAGTGGCTGGTTGAGCATACGCTCAGTAACTTCAGCCGCCTCGGAGGCACTGCGAACCAACTGTACTCCATGTTGATCAGGATTGGTCTTGATGGTCCCTTTGCCTCGACCACCGGCGTGAATCTGCGCTTTAACTACGGCAAAATCGCCTCCCAGCTCGTCGAAGGCAGCCGCTGCCTCCTCCGGCAAACGGGCGACCAGCCCTCGAGGGACCGCTACACCAGCACTATCGAGCAATTGCTTAGCCTGAAACTCATGAATTTTCATCGATTGAATCCATTAAAACGTAAATATTTTTCGCATCCAACCGGGAGTATAGCGCACTGTCAGGAATGGTCAAAGGCCAAAGCTCCGAGAGCTTCCCCGGTGGCGGCGAACAACGAGCTCGGATGCTCCTCGCCTCTCGATAGGCTATATTGCACTGGTCTGCAACACTCGATTAAGGCGAGATCCAATCTATACGTAGACGCAGATTTCGATTTCGATAGCGATTTCGATATTTGTCAGAACTGACTGACGATGAAAATATTAAATTCCTCCTATTCCTTCGCCAGAGCCGTAGGTTTTCTCAACACCATGTTGGAAATTTCATGAAGTTTATGGTCACCGGTGGCGCCGGCTTTATTGGTTCAGCATTGATCAGGTACCTCCTTACACAAACCGAGGATCGTGTTGTCAATGTCGACAAATTGACCTATGCGGGTAATTTGGAATCTCTCGCAGACGTTTCTTCTGCAGACCGATACCGTTTTGAGCAAGTAGACATCTGCAATCGACTGGAAATGGATCGTGTGTTTGCATTGCATCAACCGGATGTGGTTATGCATTTGGCAGCCGAGAGTCATGTAGACCGTTCGATTGATGGTGCTGATGCATTTATACAAACGAATGTTATCGGCACTTTTACCATACTAGAGTCAGCGCGGCAGTATTGGTTGAGCCTGGACAAACCCAGAGCGGGCAGCTTTCGGTTCCACCATGTCTCCACAGATGAGGTCTATGGCGACCTTCATGAGATTGATGTTTTATCCACCGAATCAACCGCTTATGCCCCGAGCAGTCCTTATGCCGCATCGAAGGCATCGTCTGACCATTTACTTAGAGCCTGGCATCGAACCTACGGTTTGCCGGTGATTATTACCCATTGCTCGAATAATTATGGGCCCTATCAATTCCCTGAAAAACTGATTCCTCTGGTGATACTAAATGCGATTGAGGGAAAACGGTTACCCATTTATGGCAAAGGTGAACAAATTCGAGATTGGCTCTATGTTGAGGACCATGTTCGAGCTCTCTATTTGGCTGCGACTCAAGGGAAGGTGGGTGAAACCTATGATATTGGTGGCCATAATGAGAAACGTAACGTAGACGTCGTCAATAATATTTGTGATTTACTGGAAGAATTTAAACCGGTTGCATCTAGCGAAAAAACTGCACATCTGGATTCTTACCAAACGTTAATTCAGTTCGTTGAAGACCGGCCAGGACATGACTATCGTTATGCAATCGATGCGTCAAAGATCAATCATGAGCTAGGCTGGAAACCGCAGGAGACTTTTGCATCCGGCCTAAGGAAAACCGTACAGTGGTATCTTGACCACGAACCATGGTGGAAACGAGTAGAGGATGGCTCGTATTCAAGAAATCGTTAGCAGCCCGTTGATAAAGTGCCCTGTTGATAAAGTGCTTCGTAGGCGAGAGCGCGGCCAGATACGTCAACCTTGTACTCCAGGTAAACACGGGGTACTCCAGGGAAACACGGGGAGCGGAAAAATTTTCCCACGTGAGATGAATGGTATCATCCTGTCTGAGAATGAGTTGCAAGATAGTTTGTATACCAATTTTCCTTCAGGATCTGCACTCGAAGACGCAGTAGCATACGCGGGTGACAAAACTATATTGTCACAACCTGATGAGTTCGATGTGATATTGAAAGCAATTGCAAGCGGCAGGGAACACAACTATCAGACGTTAGCCAAAGTGATACTTCAAATTTATACGTCGGCAGGAAAGTTGTATGTCGGTCGAACGTTGGTTGGACGTGGCTCACCCCCAGTTTATGTACCAACCTGAGTGAGAGAGTCGAGGGTACACACCCGACGCCAGAAACGGCCTTAACAGGTGCTAACTGTGCAACGTCACCCATTTTGGCGAAAATCGAGGCTATTCGGCTAACTTCCGTTTCTTACGGAGGTCAGATTCACCGCCGCATCGTAGCGTTTTGCCAGATTCAGCAGTTTGGGGCCGCATATCCGAGCCATTGGAGTCGACCAAATGGGCAGCGTATCAACTGCCTGTTTATTACGATTACCGTGCCTTCGTCCCTGTTTTGGGGGGGGGTTGAATTTTGAAACAATAGGCAAAAAACGGCGACTAAACGCTTGCTTTGCCCTCCCTACGTGGATATATAGGATATATGTAGTATATATGTCTCTTTTGAGGGGGCATTAATCCAGGTTGTGATTAATTGACACCTACGCTTGGGGGCGACGATGAATTTTAGGTTTATTATTAGCTCCGCTGTTTTTTCATTGCTCCTCGGGGCAACATCATACGCATCTATAGTACCTGTCGACCCGGGTGAGAGCTATCGGTTGGTTTTTGTGTGGTCGGG
>JBDOMT010000496.1:0-17121 GCA_039831705.1 Pirellulales bacterium
TCTATTCCGTGGGCTCTCGCCCACGGCTAAACGATGTCGCCGCTGCGCGGCTATTATGCCCGCTTTGCCCGGTATCGAAGTACGCTTCCGTAGCCTAGTTCTACTGAAGTGATCGCCTGAAGGCGAGAGTTTTTAGATCCCCGTAGGAGACAATAAGATAAGGCCTCTGCCCATCAGAAGTGTATCACGCGAGTCGAATGATACGACTCGAAAACCGGCTGGTGAGATCTCAAAGCAAGCATCATTTCTCAATTACCCAGATGTTGCGGAATACGACGGGGTTGCCATGATTCTGCAGGAAGACTGAATCTGGCTCGGGGCCTTCGGGGTGGCGGCCCGGTGTACCGTGGGAAAGCTCGATGTCATCGAAGATGATTACGCCATTGTGCTTGATCGTTACGCGAGCATTGTTGGTCTTGTTATCGTTCTTGTCATAACGAGCAGCGATGAAGTCGATGTCGTACGTCTGCCACGAAAGTGGCGGGAAGCACATGTTAACCGCCGGTCTCGCAATCGAGTAGATCCCTCCGCATTCATTGTCCTCGCCTTCCAGACCAAACGAATCGAGCACCTGGCATTCGTAGCGGCTCTGGACATAGACACCACTGTTACCGCGGCCTTGGCCGCGTGCGGTTGGCATGAATGGCGTGCGGAACTCGATGTGTAGCAAGTGGTCACCGAATTTCTGCTTCGACGAGACACTGGTAGAGCCGAGTAAATTCTTTTCGACGAGTATGCCATTCTCCCACGCTTCGGTATGGCTACCGTCGAATAAGACAATCGCGTTCTTAGGTGGCCGGACGCCCAATGTTGGACTCTTACGCTCGACCTTCTTCAATTCAGCAATGGCTCTCTTTTCACGCAAGATTGTGATCTTGCCGTCCTTGAGGATCGCAGTAGTATCTGCTGATGAGTTGGAATTGAACCGAACTTGCCCATGCATCAGCTTCCCTTCGCCGCTGTGTCTCTCGTCCCCACGCGACCAACCGTCGCCAGGCAGTCCGCCGATGTACGCTACAGCGCGAAACTTACTGTCACCCAACGCGAGGACTTGAATTGCAATCTTCTTATTGTCTTCGTCATGATCTAGCTCACCAACATATTCACCTTGCAGTTTGTAGTCGATGCCCGCTTCGATTGGGTCAGTGTATTCGACGGTGTTGGGTTCGGCTGCTGTGAAGCGAGCAACCATTACAGCAAAGCATGGTACGATCAATAAGGTTGTGATAGCGATTCGCATGTTAATCTCCGTGAGGATTTCGTTAGGGATGACTGCCATTTTGACTTAGAATGCGTACCACGCAACTTGTATCCTCTGTG
The DNA here is from genome assembly GCA_039831705.1 of Pirellulales bacterium. Taxonomy (GTDB): domain Bacteria; phylum Planctomycetota; class Planctomycetia; order Pirellulales; family Lacipirellulaceae; genus JAJRWS01. The sequence goes on from JBDOMT010000496.1 coordinate 1,321, forward strand.
GTGCAGATTGGTAATAGTGCCAATTGAGTTGGCCGATACCCGGCCTAGTGTCAGCACTTTATATCACCTATCGTGCTTTTGCCGAACGCAATGAAACGATCATGACATGTATGCTAGGCTATCCACATTTTCTAATCACACCTGGCTATCACTCTCCACACCCTTCACACAACAACCGACGCTGTTGCTCTTCGAATTGTTTTTCTAGATCTCCAACATACTCGACAGCCTTAGAAATTGCCACTGTCTCCGTTGTGCCGAAAAATGTTTTAAAAGTGTTGCTCCACTCGAGGCTACACATCCACTCCAGCCCAACATTTCGTGCTGACACATTGTATCCTTTGGCTTCTAACGTTTGTATTACATTCATGCTTTAGCTGGGCGATTCCTTCGCTTTGGTATGCAACGCAGTCTGTAGCTGCCCAACCTATGTTGGAGGTACTAGGCTCACGGAATACTGGTATTTTGGCGTGTCTCATGCAGAGTTGAGTTTAGACACACATCGTGCTTGGTCAAACTCCTCAAGCGGATAGTTTCAACACCCTATTCCCATGCCAACCGTGGTTACAGTAGCGCAAAGACGTCAACTGGCCAGCCGTCGCCGTCAGTGTTGTCTTCGTTGTCCAACACATCGTTCCACAAGAAGCCACCCAATGCCAGATAGGTCACTTTGGTTGTGTAAGTGTCATCCGCCAACCGCTTGGTACAGCTGGGTTGAAACACACCAGATGTTGGTGGTGTCGCTAAATCCTTAGATGTCTCCCTGTTCGTTGATGTCTGTGTAAACCAAATTGGCCATCACCCGCAACGTTAGCTCGAAGTCGTCGATCGTATCGTCGTTGTTCAGGTCAAAGAGCAACCCGTCGCGGGTCCTCTCGTCGGTCTTCAGCAGGATATCTAACACGGTAACATCCGTGTTATCCGTTACATCGAAGGCGGCGCCGTTGTCGCCAATGTTGATCGTCGACGACCCGATACCAGTTTCAGTGACTAGGAAGCCGAAGTTAGTCGCAGCCGATGCCGCCAGCGTTTCATTGGTGACGTACACGGCAAATGCCGTCGCCATCACCTGGGCATCGAGCTTCGGCGGACCGTCGGCGGCCGCAGTCTTTCGGTTGCGTTTAAAGAGCGTCTTGAAGACCCCGGCCACATCGGCGTTAGTCAGTCCGGTCAGATCATTCAGCCCGGCACTTGCGCCGTACATGTTCGGGAAGGTTGTCGCCAGCCAATTGCCCAGTTGTATGGAGCTCTCCCCACCATTGAGAGACTTGACTAGGTTCTGCCCGTTCTTGTTCTGCCAAAAGCCGATCGTAGCAGCCTGCCCTGCCTGAACCGCGCCGCCGGCTTCAGGCCGTTCGCCATAGTTGTAATCCATGACGTCCGACACCGGAGTCGTCATCCCGATTTGAGAGAAGACATTATCCGCTACCACGCCGCTTAGCACACCATTGACCGTACCCAACGCTTCCTCGCCGTCGACAAAACCGGCCGGCTGCGTCTCGGTCAACGTGTAGCCACTACCGTCACTCGGCCGCAGGTTGATGAACTCAAAGATGCCCTGACTATCGGTATTCATTACCTCGATGACTGCATTACCGCGGTCGTCGATGCCAGCCAGCGCAATGGCAACGTCCTCAATTGCCTGCTCACCGAAGTTCACTTCGCCGTCATCATTGAAATCTTCCCAGACCAGGCCTTGAATCCGGGAGGGCCGGATGTCGGCAAAGTTGTAGCCGTCTGCGTCAGAATCACCGCTGGTAACGATAATGTTGCTGATCGCGTCGCTGTCCTGCGTGTTGTCCACGGTGCCACTCAGCCCACCAGCAGTCTCATCGCCATCGAGCAGCATGGCAGGCTGGGTTTCGACAATGCGGTACTGGCCCTCTCCCAAATTCGCGTCGAACGTGTATCGGCCGTCGGCATCGGTGGTTTGCATGGCAATCGGTGTGAACAAATCGGTCTCATGGAACAGTTCAACGGTCACATTCTCTAGAGCCACATCGCTTCCATTGAAGAGTCCGTCGTTATTCAGGTCGTCGAACACCCGGCCCGAGAGGTCCACCAGGTTGCGCACCGTCACCGTGGCCGTACCACTGCCGCCGTCATCATCCTCGACGGTGAAGCTAAAGCTGTCTTCCCCCGCAAAACCGACCGCCGGAGTGTAGGTAGCGCCACCGCTGGCAGCGATTGTTACGCTGCCGCCTGCGGTCGTGGCAAACGTGCCGGCGATTGCCGTATGAGTATCCGGAGTACCTGGGTCGATAACAGCGAACGGCCCACTGTCATCCGTACCAGTCAACAGCTTAAAGGAAATGGGCGTATCTTCCAGGGTTGTGTAATTTTGGTCGGCAGCGATTGGTGCCACGTTGTCCACGCTGATCGTCTGGTCCACCGTCGTCGAACCGCCGTCTTCGTCCGAGACAGTCAGTACGATTCTGTAGCTGCCGTTGTCGTCGGGCGTAAAGCTGAAGGCAGACTGGTCGACACCGCTATCGCTGGCGAAGGCGGTGGCAGCACCATCCTTGAAGACTTCATATCTGTAGGTCAGTGTGTCGCTGGCGCCAGCCGGGTCGCTGGCACTGCTCGCCACATCGATCTGAGTTTCTTCCACACGCGTGGTGCTGATCGACTCGATCAACGGTGCGGGTGCCACGTTGCCGTCGGCGATCACCTAGCCGTTGGAGGCCGATACCTGCCACAAGAACGAGTGCGTGTCGTTGCTTCCCGGATCGGTGAATGAACCGTCCAGTGTGACCAAGTCTCCTTCGTCGACCGTCTGGTCGGCGCCCGCGTTGGCCGTCGGCGCCACGTTGTTGACCACCACCTGTGTAGTGGCGATGCCCACGTTGTCCGCCAGGTCGATTACTCTTAAGGACACGTTGTGAGTGTCAGCGCCGTCGAGCCCGATAAACACAGCCGGGTTCCCATCATCGAATACGCTGTCGCCATCGATCGACCAGGCAGTGCTTTGGATTCAAGACAGCAAGTCGGTGGATTCGGTACCATCCAGCAGAATACTGGTCCCTTCATCCACCGCGAATGGCCCGCTGTGGACGGGTACCGGCGCGGTTTTGTCGATCTTCACCTGTAGGCTCTTCTCCGCCTCGGCGTTGAAGGCGGTATCCACTGCATGATAGGTAACCGTATGAATTCCTTCGTCGGTAAACCGCAAGGTGACGTTGTCACCAGGCTCAATAATAGATGGTCCGCCATCGATTGAGTACTCAATCAGGCTAACGCCTGATCCGCCGGGCTCATCAGTGGCGCTCAGAATCAGGTCCACATCGGTGTTATTCCAGCCAGCGGCATTGGCATTTTGTGTTAGAGTCGCCGTGGTCGTAGGTGGAGTAGTTTCCAGCACGACCCCAATCTGGACCGAATCACCCATCGGAACAGTCTGGTCGGTAGTCAGAAACGTGGTATTGGCAATGAGGTTGGTCCCCGACGGGAATTCCACCGCTGGCTTGATGGTGACATCGTAGTCACAGAACCCGATGCACCGGCGGCGATCGTGCCAAGGTCCCAGGTAATGGCGCCGGCAGATGTGGTCCCGCCATCGCTATTCAGGAGCACCTGGCCTTCACGGTCTACAAGATTAAAGAATCCGCCATGAGTTCTGTCCCACATCACATCTCGAAGAAAGGTAACCCCATGGGCTGCTACCTGTTCATAGGATTCTCCCTTTGCGAAAAATTGTGATGCCTTCGAAGCGGTCCAAACGTGACGTGCTTGTGTCACGATCATTTTTTCTTGTTTTCCATCCGGTTTCCAGTTGTAGGAAAAATCGCTCAGATATACACCATGGGCTGAATCGACAGCCAATGGATACCAGATTTCAAGTAACTGTGGACCCAATGCATGACGTAGTTTTTCTGCCAATGCGATTCTTTTGTGGTCAGTCTGGGACGCATCGCATACGACCATCTGAACCATGACTAGGATCAGAATGAAGATTGACTGGACTGGATTGGGTTGATCGACAGCATGCCTGTCTGCTTGAGTCCAACCGCTTTGCTTTGAGCTTTCATGCCAGTTCCTTATCGCAAGGTATGCCTTACATCGAGAAATATACGGGGCCTCATCTTCAAACTCTTAACAGGGCCAATCTGACAGCAAGGGCCAATCTGGCTGTAAGATAGAATCGAAATCTATTTCTACGATGAGGCTGGCCGACGATTAGTAGTTTTGAGACCAGTTATCACGGTTCAAGATTTTACTCTGCTCATCGTTCCGGGTGCAACCTTCGAACGGAAACCTCGGCCCGACACCTCGCATCAATCTGTTTTCTGTTTATAATAGCGTTGAAACAACTTGGTCGATCCATTCTATGACCGTCCACCTCGCCCGAATTACCTCGTTGAGCGGACGGTTGTTCCGATTGGTTTTCTGGAGGGACGAAAAGATTTAATGTTTATTTCCGCTTCTCATTGGTTCCATTCCCTTTTTTTACTTCTCTTCATCTGCGCCCCAATATTGGCCCAACCAACGGCGGCCCAACCAGCGGCCCTCCTCGGCGCACCTCCCCGCCTCAGTGTTGTGGTGCCGCCGCTCGACTCTAAAGAACACCGGAGTACCCCTGGCGACATTCCCCTCCAACTGCCTATCGCTGATACACCTTTCTTTGAACATGTCCGCCGCGAACTGACGCAGCAAGAACAAGCGGTTATCGCTAAGTTGTCGGCCAAAAAAGTATTCGCCGGACTCCCGCAAGCAACCACCTTACCCATATCCATAGGAGGTACCCAATGGGTCGGCGCCCTCCATGGGCTCTACTCCAAACAGCCAGTCGACACTCAGTTTAAACAGCACCCCACTTACGGTATTGACGGACCCCCTTCCAACATCATCTCTGGCATGGTCGTGGATTCACGCCAACGACTATGGGTGGCTACCGCCGCGGGTCTGAGTTTTCGCGAGCCATCCGGCAACTGGCACATCCTCCGCGGCCGCGACGGTCTGCCTGCGGAACATCTCACCTCAGTGGCCATCGACTCGCAAAACCGTCTCTGGCTGGGCAGCGATCTGGGTCTCATCCAATACCGACCCTACGCCGATGGCCGCCAATGGTACTTCCGCGCCGGTCGGCGTTATCTGCCAGACAACCGCGTCACCGCTATCCACATCTCAGACGACGACCGGTCCGTTTTTGTCAATACGCAACAAGGCTGGTCCTGTATCGAAGATGTCGAACGAACCCTTGCCAGCAAAGCCGCATACTTAGAAGCCCGCTACCAACAACGCCACCGCAGGCTCGGCATGCCCTCGCCGGCAACTTACCCGGCCGCCGGCAATACCGAACAATGGGTACACGAACCACAGGCCAGCGATGGTCTCTGGACCTCTTATCACATTGCTGCCATGTGCTATGCCTACACCCTCACCGGAGAAGATCGTTACCGCGATGCGGCTAAAGAAGGAATGGAAGCTCTCTACACGCTGCAAAATATCACCGGCATCCACGGCTTGGTTGCACGCAGTATGGCCACGGTCGACGAACCTGCCGCGGCCAAATTAAAAAAACAGACAAACTGGCTCCCCACCGACGACGGCAAATTTATCTGGCGCGACGACGTCTCCAGCGACCAGATAACCGGCCACTACTTTGCGTTCCACCTCTACTACCAACACATTGCCCGTCACGATCCGAAGGAAAAGGCTCGACTTATCAAACAAATCCGCCAAGTCACCGACTACATCCTCGACCACAACTATCAAATCATCGACTGGGATGGAAAAAAGACCCTTTGGGGCTGGTGGAATCCCAAGTTACTCAACGAAGAACCCGGTAACTTCCTTGAAAGTGGCATCTACTCGTTGATGATGCTTTCTTTTTTGAAAACCACCCACACCATCACCGGCGATGAAAAATACCTGGAGCACTACCTTAAGCTGATTGAAAAACACAGCTACCTCAGCAATCTCTTGCTACAAAAAAAGGTATTCCCCGATGAACTCAACCACTCCGACGATCAACTATCGGCCTTGGTCTTCTATTCCTATATGCAATTGGAGCACGATCCCTTCATTCGAGATGCCATCCATCGTTCACTTCGCCGACATGCCCGCATCGAACGTGACGAGCGCAATAGCCTGTTCGCCTTCGTCTACGCCGTTTCCGACCCGGAAGATGCCGACATACTCGGCGGTGTTCAAACCTTACGAGAAATGCCCCAAGATCGACGAAATTGGCACACCGATAACACCATCCGCGCGGATGTCGTCAGCCATCCCCAGGCGATCCATTCTGGTCAGCAGATATTGCTCGAGGTCTTGCCCGCCGACGAACGCAATTTCGAACGTTGGAATGCCGATCCTTATCAGGGCATATCTCCCGGCAACGGTCTCAGTGAAGGAGCCGGTGTCCATTGGCTGTTGCCCTATTGGCTAGGCCGCTATCACGGCCTCATCGGCGGGCCGATGAAATGATTGGAGCGTTACGAACACGAGCGAGTGGGTACCTGTCCGTGACCCACTTGCTGGCGCTGCGTGCTTGTATTTATGTGGTTCACGGATATTAATAATATCCGGTTTACCGAACCTTCTTCATTAACCAGGCTTCGGAAACCAGTGTTCCCCAACCGCCGGAGTTTCGCCATTGCTCCCGGCTCACCCGATCGCCCCGCGCCACGTCGTTCGCCCGCGCCAACCGAATTTCCAACTTGCCGTCACGGGTCGCTTCCGCCGGCACCTCAAAGGTAAAGAAGTCACTCATTTGCAGCGGCAGTTCGACCTCCTTGGCCAACAGCTTGCCGTCGGCATAGATCGACTCCGACTTCTGATTCATTCGCAACGCATACCGCGATTGATACCAGGGTCTCACCAAAGTAAGCCGCAACCGATATTCGGCCTCAGGATCTAAGCCTCGATACTGAAGCGTCACCCCTTGATCTTCATCTTGAGTAAAGTGCATCGACCGTTGACTCGGCCGATTGCCCTCAGAAAGCATCTCCGCCACATACGGCTGGCCATGATCGTAGGGATAACCAAAGGTAACATTCGGTGACCTGTTGGCAGTCCCCAAATTGTCGTAACGCCCACCCGCGCCAGCATTCTCATAATCCACAATCATTTGCAGCAACTCGTGCCGCTGGTGCCCCTCAGCATCCGCTGCCCGCCCCAGTTGCCGCCGCAACCAACCCAGGCCAATAAAATCGTGCTGCAAATTGAAATAGCCATCATTGCGCACCCCGAACAATACATTACTCTCTTCTCCCAACCGGGCCGCCTCTTGCCGCAGCCGCTTCATCTCGACAGATTCCGACAACTGGTCGAACCATTTCAACGATTTCTGAATTGCGGCCCCTGCCCTCTCCGTATCGATGGCCTCGGCAATTGCCGCTTCAATCCGTGTCTGCAAAGCAATCTGCTGCTGAACCGACCTCTGGGCAACCCGGTCGAGGGCCGCCTTCTGCATGTACATTCGCCACAACCAGTTGTTCTGCATCTGCCGTACCGGCATCTTTGCACCAGCCTGCTTGACCAGCTCGTAGTAACGTTCGACACCAGCTTTCTTCTCAAGCGGTTCGCCCGGCAATTCTTCCAAGTTTTCCTCCAACTGAAAAATCGCCGCCGCCATCGCCGCTGCTGCCTTGTGGCCGAACCATGTTTGGCAATACACATCCACCACCTCCTCAACCGTGGTCCGCGGGGCCCACAGCAACCGTTGCCACATCCATTGATTAAAATGGTCGTGGTGACCGCTGGAATGGGTGATGTCACCCACCCCGTAGCGCATCAAATCGTGAAAGACTCGATGGTAGTATCGCGGCCAGGCAAAAAAAGTGAGCCGATTGTAAACCATGGTTAATCGTTGATCGGGTCGCCGCTGGTAAAGATCATGACTCCAAGGCGGCGGCAGATCCCCATTCCGATCGGCCCGCGGATACATCTGAATATACGCATGCTGGGCATATTTCCAGTGCGTAATCTCGTTATAGAAAACCAACTTTTGTTGCGCCGGCAATTGGTGCAACACCTCTTGCGGATAAAGCCCATACGGTCCGAATCCTGGATACTGAAACAAATCCGTTCGATGAGTCTGCCGGTGCCCCGGTTGCCAGGTGGTCGCATCTGAACCTGGCCCGTAACCCCACGCCCACAGCCACTGCCGAGGCTTTTCATTCAAGTACGTAAAGATCGCCCGATCGTCGTCATCGTCGAATTTCTGATTGGTAAAATAAACCCTGGTCGTCGGATGATAGCGATGAATGATCGCCGCCATCTCCTCAACCAAATGAATGAACTTTTTCCCATAAGGATCGCAACGATCGCACTCACAACCGCCACCGTCGCCGCCATGAAACTTTACCAAGTCGTAAGTCGGACCGTTTTTAAATTGATTCTCACATTGCCGCAGCATGAATTCCCGAGCCTCGGGAACCGACAGACAGAGGTAACCCGTACGGCCGATCGATTCAAACGCATTCCACTCGGGATGCTCCGAATGACTGCCCGTGTTCGCTCCAAAGCCTCCTTGCGTCATCAGGCCGTACGACTTGATAAAATCGAACATTGGCCCTGGCCCGGTGGAAAAGATATTCGCTCCGGCCAGCGCGTAATCCAAAATCACACGTTGCGTCTCTTGATCGGTCCAATCCCGTACCTGCGACAAACGTTTGGCCACGCCACTCTGGCCAAACTGAGTACCCCGAATTTCGAACGCCGGAGCGGTGCGCAAATTCAATTCTTTGGGCAGTTCCACCGTTGCCGACTGCCATCGGACGCGTCTGAGAATTTCACCCACCGCATACAAACATCCGCGTGAATCCACGGCCGCTGCCAGCAGCAAGGGTCCTTGATCGGGTTCTAAGAACTTCAGCAAAAAACCTTCCGGCCCAGGGTTTTTTGCAGTCGGCACCACAATACGCTCCGCAGCCAACACCGAAGCTAAGCGTTGATGCTCCGAAGCCACTCCCAGCAATATCAGCAACTCCCCAGTAGCTAAATCGTGCGCCATCGATTCCCGCTCGACCCGCGCCGCAACGCCGCCGTTTTCGCTCAATCGCAAAGCCAATAACTGTGCAATCCTCTCGCCAACCTCATCCGTCTTGGCACCAATTTGAATGACCACACTACGAAACTCAGCCGCCTGCGCGAATGCACTCCCTAAGAGCAAAGCCAGGATACCGTTGATAAATATTTTTGGCATTTTGGAAATATCCCCCTACTCCTTCATTAACCAAACTTCACTCAGTCGCGACGCCTTTCGCCAATTGACACCCGGCTCGTGGGGCAGGTCAAAGGTGAGCTTGATCACGCCGTTTTGATACAGTTTTTTGGGGATCGAAAACTCCTTGATGGCGCCAATTTCACGACCGTCGGCGGTTGGCTGCACCCGCTCGCCATTGACGCGTAACAAGCATTGCCCGTAACCGGTTGTTTTCACAGTGTAGACTGCCTCCGGATCAAGCCCCATGTATTGCAAACCGATGGGCCAGTCCATCTTGCTCACCCAGGACGGCCGTAACCGGGTCAAACCGCTTTGCCACCACATGTAATCCGGATTCGGACTCTTGAGCATCAGCGGGTCGGTATTGATCCACTCACCCCGCAGCACGTGCTCCGACTTACTCACGTTGCCAATGTCGTCGTAAAAGCTGCCCGCTCCCGGGTTTTCCCAGGTCGCCAATTCATGCAGGCGGGCAAGTTGATCTTGCCGCGAAGTCAGCACCCGAACCTTCTCCAACTCATCCTCCAACCACCAACGATTGTTGAGTGGATGATCGACAAAATTCAACACCGCACCGCGCTGCGGAGCATTGGCACCATACTTTTCGACATGCGTCTGGTAACCAATGCTCTTGTACATCGCCTCGCAAAGCTCAAACACGCGGGCCCGCAACCGCGGCGCCACGTGGGTGTCGGCCTGCCCCAAGGCATACAGGGCATCCACAATCGCCTGATCAACGCCTTCCGTTTTTGCCTTCAACAGCGCGGCATTCGCCTGTTGCTCGTAGCGGGTTTCTGCTAACAGCCGGGCTCGAACGTAAGCATCGTAATTTGCCTTCAACTGACACAACTGCCAGCGCCAATTGTCTTTCAATTGGGGCGACTTCTTATCCAAACTCTGCCACAACCCCAACGTTGCTTCGACTCCCCCATTGGTTGACAATGGCCCCGACCAATTGCGCTCCAACGAAAAAATTCCATCCGCCGCTTGCTCCGCCACCTCGGGACCAAAGTGAAATCGGCAATACTCAACCAATGCCGTGCGTACGTCCGCCTCAGGGTTCCAACCAATCGCATTTAAAATGATCTTGTTCACATCGTCATGGATCCCGTCCGAGTAAGTTATAAACCCGTCCGTAGGCTCCGCCGCCAAACGCCCAATGGTACTGTAATAAATCGGCTCAGGATTCGGACCTTCACGCCCCGAGGTAAATGCAAATGCCGGGTCAATCCAGACGGTGGGAAACTGGGAGCGCACCGTGTGGGTGATATCGGGATAATCACGTAACTTGTACTTCTTTGGTAAACGCAACCGCATGTGTCCCAATGGCGGACTAGAGGGTCCACCCACCGCCCCGGTAAACCAATCGGGCTGATGCTCGGTAATCCACTCGAAAAAATAGTCGATATCCTTTTCATCAAACCCTTGCAGAGACATCCAAATGCCTGCCTCCGGATGATGTTTTGCCAGCAACTTGGAAACATCCTCTAAAAAGGGCATTACCAATTGGGGCCGGTTGTGCCCCGGATCACCAGCAGGAAAAAACACCGCACCCACTTGCGGACAGTCCTGGTAAAATTTTTCATGTTTTTCAAGTAACGCCGCTCGAAGTTTGGGGTTACTCAAATCAACCGTCGCCGGAGTCCAAACCCAATAGGCCATGCCGTAGCGTTGGCATATCGTGCTCATCTCTCGATTCATTTTCTCACGTGATATCGGCATATGCTGGCTACGGGAATCCTGAAATGGAATGTTCTCGATTGCGTTACTCCCAAACAGGGCCAACTCGCGAATGAACTGATCGTAACTGGCCACATCCCAGGCATCGTATGAATTCGCCGTGGTACGATAGCCCAACTGGTGCCCTCGAATCGCCAACCGCGGAGATGATACTTCGTCCAGTTCCTGCGCCAATTTGGCCGACCCTGGCCGCCATTCGATCGCACGCAACAACCGGCCCACACCATTGAGAGCCCCTTTGGCATCGGCTCCTACCACCCATACCACCTCGCCACTGCTCGACGGTTCGGTCTCAATGCCGTAACCTTCCGCCGTGTCTTGGAGTAAATGCTTGGGCACCGCCCGATTGGCAATTTTTGCATCCTGGCCTGAGGTTACCACCACCACCGGGCCGTTTGCCGGCCAATCGCCTGAAACCAACGCCCAATCTATTCCGGTACGTTTCTTGATTTCTTGACCAAGTACAACCGCCGCCGTTTGCTCAAGCTCCGGCGAATTTTCACCCCGAACGAGAATCTTGGCCCCGGTTAAGTCAATCGTGAAATCCGCGACCACGACGGTGTGAACCAGCAAGCAATAGGCAATGGCCCCTAAGGGTAGTGTGACACGATTCATGCTTTGGTTCTCCAGGTGCGTTATTTTTCATAATACGAGCACGTTGCGCAAGCGAGTGGGTATCTGTCCGTGACCCACTTGCTCGCGCTGTGTGCTTGTATGGGGTTATTTGCTGGGGCTACGTGCTTGTATTTCGTTTCCTTTACGATCTTGGTAATCCTTTACGTAAACGATCGCTGACTCCAGATCGTCTTCCTGGTTTATCCAACGACAACTCCCACCTTCAGTCCAATATCGTTTGCGACCTCGATTGCACGGCTTGAGATTTCGCGTACACCACGACTTGAATTGATCGCGAACCGTCTTTGGATCGTATCCGCTCGCAGTGACAACTACGTGGACATGGTTTGACCGTGCGTTGACAGCATGTAATGTCCAAGTGCGGATTTGGCAATGTCTCAATATTGTCTTTACAACAATTTCGCGTTCATCTGGTGAAAGAGTAAACTCCGTTTCTTTCATATCCACATCAGCCATTTCCGTGAGTAATTCATTCGGCGAATGTGCTTCATCCTTGCCCCATGAGTGCCAACCACGTTTGTCGCCCGGTAACCAAGTGCCATAGGTTGTCCAGGTGATAAAATAGGCGATCGGTTCATCCGCGTTGAAGGGGCGTTCAGTCATTGGAAATTATTGATTCAGGTGAGCATTGTTGTTTCTAGAACCATCCGCCTTAACAATCCTGCCTACTTGGCCGCAAGGCGGCGCAGGGCATCTGGTTTTCCATTGCCGGCGAACCCTTGGACCACCTCTTCGTACTCGCGCGCGGTCATGCTGTAGAGCTGGGAATGATGTGTTTTGGCGTCCTTGACTACTTGTAGATACCGGTCGACAAACGGTTCAGTGACCCGTGCTTTCGCATCCAGGGGCGCAACGATGAGCAACTGCAGACCAAATTGTTTGAACAGCTTCAGTGCGTATTGGGCATTCTGATCGTCCACTTTGGAGAACATTTCATCCACCACCACAAAATGAAAACGGCCATGCCTATCGGCGTCCGGGTCGATGTCGTATTGATAGGCCAGTGCGGCAACCAAAATGGTGAAGGCCAGTTTGGCTTTTTCTCCTCCCGACTGTCCCGAACTGCCGTCGTAGTAACTGTGCGTTTGGCCGGTTTCCCGTTCGATTTCTCGGGCGGCAAAATCGTACCAGTTACGCACATCGATCACTTTGTTGCGCCAATTGGATTTCTCCTTGTCGCCCAAGCGGGCCACCAACTTCTGGATACGCAAAAAACGTGCTTCGTTGGCTGCTTCTGTCTGCTCCAGCGAGCCGCCCAAAGTTCCGTCGACACACTCACTAAGCGAACGGCGAAATTCGTCGATCTCCCGGTCTTGCACCCGTCGCGGTTCAAGCCGCATGGCGGTGCCCGGATTGTATTCCAGCGTGGCCAGTGACTTATTCAAGAGGGCAATTTTATCTTCGATCTGCTTCCGTTCTTGTCGCAGCTCGGTATTGAAAAGGGCCATCTCCTGGCTGACCTGATCGTTGAGCCGATCTTTGAATCTCTTCTCGTAACGAGGCAAATCTTCCTGCCGGATTTGTTCGAGAATCCCCAGAAAACTCTCCAAAGAATAAACCGAAGCATCCAAATCGTTTTGCTCTTCCTTAAATTCTCGCAAGTAGCGGGCCATCGCATTCACCAGCCGGTCCGCCAAGGCTTGCAGCGGTTGCCGCAGGCGATCGAAATGCTGTCGCGCGTCGGTTTCCCACTTTTCTCTACGGGAGAATAGGTTTTCGGTTGACAGGGGCACCCGACCCAACGACTGGGTGATAGACTCAAACAAGTGCTCGTACTGCTGGTAGTGCCCGGCATCCTTGGCCTTCTGCAGCTGCAATTGGGCATTGGCCAGCAACTGGCGTGCATCTTCCTGTTGTTTTCTCAACAAACCTTTTTGCTCATACGCGGCACCCAACTGCTTGCTGATATCCAGCTCCGTTTTTTCGGCTTCGCTCAAGCGCTGGCGTAACGTTTTGATCACATCGTTGGATTGCTCCAGTTGCTCCTTCTCTTGCTGCAAATCGGCTATTTCCAACTGGTGCTTATGGACATCGATCAAAGCAAAGTCGGCAACCTCCAGCGCCCCAAGAGCCGCTCGGTGGGTCTGTCGCAGCTCTTCCAGGAGGCGACTGCTTTCGGCAACCGCATTCTCAATATTTTCTCCCCCCGCCTGCAACTGGCGAATGTAGGCAGCAACGCGTTTTTTCTTTTCGGTGTTGTCCCAACCGAGAACAAAGTGGCGCGAGTCGGCCGTGCGCGCCCGGTCGTCTTTTTGGTGTCGCTGGTTGCCAAATTTCACATGCCGATTGACCGTCACCGCGAAACGGGCCACCTCATGAAACTCTTCCACCGTCTCACAACAGCGAAAGTCAAAACGCCGCTGGATCTCGCCTTGTATCCATGACGTGAGCTCATGCCCTGGTCTAAATTGCAGCTTTCGAATCAGGGATTGCGGGTGAATCCGGTCACCACTTTGGGGCGCATCCTTGCCTACGCACAGGTAATCCAGCCGCTGCCCCGCGCCGCGCGCGTCGGAGATACGATTTGCTTCTACGTAGTTGCGAACCCGCTGATACAATCGCGCTGGCACCAGCAGACTCCGAGCAAATGGGCGCAGCACCATTTCGATCGACCCTTGCCAGCGGCCTTCCTCGGGATCGACCCGCATCAACTCCGCCACAAAGGGCAGATCGGCCTCCTGCAGTTTCAAGTCGTTGCAAATTCGACTTCGGATGGCGCTAAAGCGGGCCGGCAAATTGGTGCCCCGCTGCCGCAAAATTTTGAGTTCCAGCTGTTCGTGGCGAAGTCGTTTTTGTCCTTCTGCCCGTTTACCGATGGCCCGTTCGTACCGATCGTTGAGGGGAGCAATTTTCTCTTCTGCCGCGTGGACTGCGGTGCGCAGATCGGTACGTACCTGCTCAAACGCTTGGGCATCGGCCACGCCACCCTGGATATGGCATACCTTGAGTTGATCGTGAAAATGGGTGAACACAGTCTGCTTGAGCTCCAGTCGACTTTTTTCAAGATCGATCAATTCGAAAATCTGCTTGAGCCGATCACCGCCTGTCCGATCCAGCTCGTTCTGCAGCAGGCGAATTTTTTTACTGGTGGCCTTTTGCCTGGTATGAAAACGCTCGAAGGTCGCTTCTGTGGCGGCCAGTTGCTGCTCCTGCTCGACAATCTGGGGTTGCTGCAGGCGAATCATTTGCACCGAAAAGAAAGTGGCTGCGGCAGCCAGTTGTTGCTCCAGGCTCTCCAGATCGGCCGCTTGGCGCTGATACTTCAAACCGAGCTTCTCCACCGGCCCCAGCAATTCGGCTCCCTTTCGAGCCCGCACCAGTTCCTGATGGGCCAGGCTCAAGTCGTGAAAGTGCACCAGCAGCCGTTGGACCTTGTCGCGCCAATCGTGAGACTCCAACATGTGCCGCCGGATGAACGTGTTGAGGCTGCGAATGTCCTTGACGGCTACCGTTTGGTTGAAAACATCCATGGCCTTGCTGCGCATTTGGGTGCGCCTGGTCAGCCAGCCATGGTACTCGACATATTTTTTGGTGGTCTGGTAGCCCAACTGTTTCAGATGTTGTCGCACCTGATCCGATTTGCGCAGACCGGCCACATCGTCTTTCAACTGGCGACTCTCGTCGGCGAGCGCAAAAACTTTGTCTTCCGAACCGTCGGCTGCCAGGAACATCACCTGGCACAGGGTAAAAGCCTTATTTAACGATTCATCTTGAAACACGGCGGAAATGGCTGTGAAGTGTGCGCCCGGGGCGCGCAGATACTTCACCACACTGGCCTGCGCGTCGTCGGCCGTACGGTCGTAAGCGCCCCGAATGTAGCTCTTGGCGCTACGCTCGGTTTTTTTGGCGCCGGCAGCCACATTGTAATCGCGGGTGCGACTGTCGACCAACAACGTCAAAATGGCGTCCACCAGGGTCGATTTGCCCGAACCGTTGTGCCCCACCAGCAGCGCGGTCCTGCCTTCGGGCTCAAAACGGAACACCTGCCCATCCGAGCTGTCGAAAGTCCCCCAATTGAGAATTTCCAACCGCTGCAGCCGATACCCGGGGCGTTCCGATTGGGTGTCGAGTAAGTGATCCATAAATTAAAACCTTGGTGTGGTGTGCTTTTTAATACGAGCACGACGCATAACGGGCTGTTGATTTAATGCCATAGGCGACAATCACATCAGCCGCCGGGCGTTAGCCCCCGGTTTTGAGGTGTGTTCCGAGGTCAGAACCGGGGGCTAACGCCCGGCGGCTGATTAAATCAACAT
>JBDOMT010000329.1:0-3800 GCA_039831705.1 Pirellulales bacterium
CCAACCATGGATTTTCGCCACGTCGATCAGGTGGACGGCCGAATCATCGCCAACCAAATGCGTCGTAATGAAGCGACGACATGCACTGCATCGCCCCCCTTTCTGGATCGACTTGCTGAGTACCAGCAAGGTAACCCCAGTCAGGGAAAATCCCTGCGGCGAATTCTTACCGGCGGAGCACCCGTTACAGATCGTCAGTTGGAAGCTTGGCGTGAAACTTGGCCCGCGACGGAATTGATCGTAGTGTACGGGTCGACCGAGGCGGAGCCGGTGGGCCATATCGACGCGGGCGAGCGTCTCGCGCTACATCCAGCTGCGGGGCGGAAGGCAGCCGGCTATTGCATCGGCAAGACAAGTCAACTCGTTCGGCTTCGGGTCGTGCGGATTCACAACGGGCCGATATCGCTCGATGAAGGCGGATGGGAGGCGTGGGAACTGTCGCCCGGTCAAGTGGGTGAGTTAGTGGTCAGCGGCAAACACGTTGCGCAATCATATTTCCAAAATCCAACAGCAACTGCTGAAAACAAGTTGATTGACGCCGATGGGACCGTATGGCATCGGATGGGTGATACCGGGTATGTCGACACCGAGAGGTTCATCTGGTTAGTCGGTCGCGTCCACTCGACGATCTATCGCGATGGCCGAGCTGTACATCCGCAGCTGGTCGAGCAAGCCGGTGCCGCCGCGAGCGCCGCGATCGTCAGGATCGCTGCCGTCGGTTTACCTGACTCCTCGCTTGGGGAGCGGGTGGTTGTTATTGTCGAAACGACGGCCGGAGAGGAAATCCTCGCCCAGGTGCGCGATAGCATTGAAGAAGCCGAGTTGCCAGTCGACGAAGTTCGTATGGCCGCGATCGCCTTACCACTCGATCCACGACATCGATCCAAGATAGATTATCCGGCCCTCCACGAACACTTGTTGAAGTCTTGAAAGGAAATCGGCTCCGCAATGTCAGACGAGCTTTCCGCCGAATCGCCCTGTCTGTTGCGACTTTGGGCCTACGTCAAGGAGCGGTTTCCACCGATTGGAAATGGGCTGCTAATAGTTAGCTACTATTCATGCAATCAGTTTCTTGCGCAGGCGCTGACCAAACCCGCCGAACCAATGCGATATACGTTGGCCACACTGATTGGGGCCATGACGTTGCTGGCTCTCTTTTTTCATCTTCGCGTCTTTGATGAGCACAAAGACTACGAGGAAGATTGCCGCAACTACCCGGATCGTGTCTTGCAACGCGGGCTAATTACGCTGCGCGACTTGAAGATACTCGGTGGCTTGGCAATCGGTTTCGAGCTTGTAGTGGCGATTGTCTGGGCAGTGTTTGTTTCACCCGCACCACTGATTGCGATCGTTGTAGTGCTCGTCTTTTCTCTGCTGATGTTGAAAGAGTTTTTTGTCGGCAATTGGCTGCGAAAACACTTTCTGATTTACGCCACTTCGCACATGTTGATCATGCCTCTCTTTGCGATGGTTGTATACAGTTACACAGTCAGTGAGTATCTCTGGGAGGCCTCAGGTTGGTTCTGGTTTTACGCCTTTGTTGGCTTCTTCGTAACGTTTAATTGGGAGATATCGCGGAAGATTCAAGCCCCTCAGGACGAGCGAGAGGGTGTTGATTCTTACACCAAGGTCCTCGGCACGTATGGAGCCGCCTATGCCGTTTTACTGGTGCGCATCATCGATACGGGCATGGTTGCCGCTGTCGGTTACTATTTGGAACTGGCCTGGTGGTTTTACGCCGTGCTTATCGCCTTGTACAGTGTTTGTTTGATTGGCTTTTTTCAATTTCGATTCTACACGACGCGCGCGACAGCCAAGCGAATGGAGATCTATGCCGGCATGTACATTATCGCATTCGACATTGCGCTGGCGCTTGCGTTGAGTTCCAGCCGCGGAGTGACGTTCACGTGGATACCATGAGTGAACAGCCTTGGATTTGGACCGGCGAGTCCACTGGCGGGCCGGCCGGCGAACAGACCGGCGGTAAGGCGTGGAATTTAAATCGACTGCGCAACGCCGGTGCAGACGTGCCTGAGTTCTTTGCCGTGACAGCGGCTACTTTTCAGCAAGTGATGGAGGAACAGGATATTGCCTCGGCGATCCGATCACTCGGTTCCAGAGCTGATCAATCTGCAGTCATCGATGCGGCAGCGGATCTTCGGGCAGCGATTTCCGCGTCTGAATTGCCCCAGGACTTGGAGAACCAGATTCGCGATCGGTATGAGTGTCTTTGCGGCCCGCAGGGATATGTCGCCGTGCGTTCGTCAGCGCTCGATGAGGACTCTTCCGAACAGTCTTTCGCTGGCATGCATGACAGCTTTCTCTTTGTGCGTAGTATCGGCGATGTGTTACAGGCAATTCGTCATGTATGGGCGTCAGCATTTAACGAACGAGCGCTGGTCTACCGTCTGCGATCGGGATTGCCCCTTACCGAGATTGCCGTGGCGGTCGTTGTGCAAAAGATGATCAACGCCTCCCGCAGTGGTGTCATGTTCACGTGCAATCCCGGAACAAACAACGTACACCAAATCGTAGTTAGCAGCTTGTATGGAGTGGGCGAGGGGTTGGTCAGCGCCGGCTTGGAAGCAGATACATACACCGTCGAAAAAGAATCCTTGGAATTCTCCGTTGAGATCGTCCGCAAGCGGGAGCAGTTGATCGTCAATCAGGAGCAGGGTGGGCTGACCAACGCAAAAGTGCCAGCCGCCTTGCAAGAAGAGAGTAGTCTGAGTGATCAACAAGTTCGCGACGTCGCGCGGGCGGGTCTGCAGGTCGAGCGGCTGTTCGGCTGTCCGCAAGACATTGAGTTCTGCTTCGACGACCAAGACCGGCTGTTGCTCTTGCAGTCGCGGCCGGTTACCAATATCGAGGAGTACGGGCCAGCGGCAGGCGACCGTATGGTTTGGGATAATTCAAACATCATTGAAAGCTACTCGGGCGTTACCTCGCCGATGACGTTTAGCTTTATCCGGCGAGCGTACACAATTGTCTACCATTGTTTTTCAGAGGTCATGGGGATCTCAGCGGCCAAAGTGCGGGCGAATCAGCGAACGTTTGAAAACATGCTCGGGCTGTTTCGCGGGCGCGTCTATTACAACTTGCAGAATTGGTACTGCCTGATAAGGTTGTTTCCCGGCTTTCAATACAACGCGCCGTTCATGGAATCGATGATGGGCTTGAAGGAGAAGCTCGACATGGACGACGCTCCGCCGCCTGCCGGATTCTGGCGGCGGTGGTTTGTCGAGCTGCCGGCGTTGCTACGACTATTGTGCCGGTCGACTTTCAACTTCATGCGAATTCGGCCAATTGTTGCTCAGTTCGAAGGCAACTTTCGCGAACACTATGATCGCTGGTCGGCACTCGATCTCAGTCGATTGCGACCGCGTGAGTTAATGGAGCTCTACTATGAGATGGAAGACGCTCTGTTGTGGAATTGGAAAGCACCGATCATCAACGATTTCTATGTGATGATCTATTATGGCCTTCTAAAGAAGCTGTGTGGAACTTGGTGTCATGATGAATCGGGATCGTTGCAAAACGATTTAATCTGTGGCGAGGGAGGTGTGGAAAGCGCCGAGCCGGCCAAAATGTTGCTCCGCTTGGCAAATCAAGCGCAGAAAATACCAGAACTGCGAGAGTTGATCACGACATTGCCACCGATGGATCTGCCTCGTCGTATTGCCAGTGATTCGCGTTTCTCAGCATTCCAGAGAGAATTCAGCCGCTATTTGGATCTGTACGGTTTCCGCTGTATGGACGAATTAAAGCTGGAAGAATACTCGCTCCGCGACCACCCGCAT
>JBDOMT010000345.1:0-17066 GCA_039831705.1 Pirellulales bacterium
TCACACATCGTTGCGCTCCATGCTAGATTGGCAGGTTAGTCACTGCCAATACTGCCTGCGCAAATCTTGTGCCAAAGCTGGTCGATTTCCCTGGGTTTTTCAAGAGACTTGTGTATAAACAACAGACTGGAGACCTATGCTACACTGACCTGATAAGGGGAAGGTTTTCAGGGAAGCGGCAATTTAATCGCGATATGGTTCCCTAGGTGAACGGAACTAGTTAGAATGTGGGGGCTAGTTCATCGAAATGCACATCGATACCCATTACATCGCAACAACCTGTTTCTGTTTGCGCGGAGTCCGTGTAGGTTTCGGTAAACCGAGTGGCGCAAGCCTCACACATTGGTGAACCTGGGTGTCACCCCTTTACGATCTGAGGATTCAGCCACTTCCCCACTCTATAGGATGCGATTTATGAAATTGCCCGCACCTTCATTAGATTGTTTTTCACTTTCTACACAGCGGATCGAGCATTCACTGAAGGATGCCCGCAATGGAAATCTGGACTCTTTGGGTGAGTTGTTTGACGCGGCCAAAGGTTATCTCAGCTTGGTTGCCCAACAATCACTCAATGACGAATTGGGACAGAAACTGGGCGGTTCCGACTTGGTCCAGGAGACGTTTCTTGCTGCTCAAAACAACTTTGGGCAATTTCGCGGGACCACCGGAGCGGAACTCCTAACCTGGTTACGTGCAATTCTCGCCAACAACGTGATGTTGCATTACCGTCACTATTGTTGTACGCAGAAACGCGATATCACGCGTGAGCAAAGTTTTGAGAATGCCTGCATTAGTCCTGCGGATCTGGCTTCGCCCAAAACGGATACGCCCAGCCAGATCATCTCCCGCCAAGAAGATCGCTCGCAAGTTGAAGCTGCTATCGGCAAATTGACTCCCAATTCCCAATTGGTACTGCGAATGCGTCACCAACAGGGGCTGAATTTTCACGAAATCGCTCATCGTATGGACCGAACCGAAGGCGCAGTACGCCAACTCTGGTATCGGGCTTTCGACCAGTTGATTAAAAAGCTGGACGGCGCAAGTTGAAACCAACCTGCGAACAGATCATCCGCGACTACTTGGAACAACTTGTCGAAGAACGGTTGGAGAGTAACCCGAAAGACGACAACATCCAGGTTCGCCATGGTTCCGCTTCGACCAGTGAACAGACTGATTTGGAATTGCTGACCCATCTCTCTCGGGTCGATGAGTGGGCCCAATGCCTTGATAAGATCTGGTCCGAAAAATCCTCTGAGAGATTTCCAGATAAGCCACTCAACGAGTTATCTGGTGATAAATCTGAATCTGTGGCCCGCGCAGCCGATCCTTCTCATCCGACTCCTCCCGACGAACTTGCTCAGCATACAACGGAAGAGTTGATATTGGCAGCTTCGGTAGCAAAGATCTCAGAGTCTGAGGCATCCATTACCGCTTCAAAACTAGGACGCTTCCAAATCATTCGCCCTTTGGGGAGTGGAGGCATGGGCAGTGTGCTGCTAGCCTACGACCCAATCATGCAGCGTGAAGTGGCTCTGAAAATCCCTCATCCGGGCATGCTCATCAATCCAACCACGCGAAAAAGATTCCTGCGCGAAGCACGGGCAGCCGGACTGCTGAATCATCCTAGGGTCATCACAATCTACGAGGCGGGGGAAATTGGCTCGATTTGCTACATCGCTGCGGAATTCGATCCGGGCATCACCCTCGCAGCCTGGCTTGCTGGCCAATCCGAACCTATCCCATTTCGGCAGGCCGCCGAAATTGTAAGGCATCTGGCCGAAACGGTCGAGCACGCTCATCAACGGGGAGTCATCCATCGCGATTTGAAGCCGGCCAATGTAATGATGGACTCCGTTGGACTGAAATCCTCTGAGTCCGATACGCATGAAAAGAGTTCGACCGTAAAAGAAAAGGGGCAGTCTCAAGCCAGCATGCTGGACCTTTCGCCCTACCCACGGATCATCGACTTCGGCCTGGCCCATCTAACCGACGAGCAATTGACCTTGACCCAAAGTGGAACGCAACTGGGCACTGCTGCGTACATGGCACCCGAGCAGGTGACTAGCCCTGGGAAGCAAATCTTACCGGCTACCGATATCTTCTCACTGGGCGTTCTTTTGTATGAACTGCTAACCCGCATCTCTCCGTTTCAGCGCGAGGGAGTGACGCAAACATTGGCCGCCATCACCGGAGACGAGCCCCGTCTGGCGAGTCACCGAATCGATATACCGCGCGACCTCGACGCGATTTGCATGCGCGCATTGTCTAAGTCACCCACTCGCCGTTATCAGTCCGCGCGAGAAATGGCCGAAGATCTGCACCGGTTCCTGAGTGGCGTGCCGGTTTTGGCTCGTCCTGTGGGACAATTGGAACGAGTTGGCCATTGGTGTCAGCGGCATCCGGCTACCGCGGGACTGATTGGGGTTTCAGTCGTAGCCACCGTCTTGCTGATCAGCCTTTCGCTCTTCCATGCGAGTGACATGGCACGCGTGAATCGGGGGCTTGCCAGTTCCCTCACTGAGTCAGAAAAACTTCGTGAATTGGCAACCAGTGCTGCTAAAAATGCACAACACAAAACCGATTTGCTCCAGCGTCACCTTTATGTGGCAGGCATCAACCTTGCCTACCGAGCCTGGGAAGATCAAGACCTCAGAAAGTACGAGAATCTTCTAATACGTCACCAGCCAAATGGGGATAACGGACCAGCTGGCATCGAGTGGCGTTTGCTCTGGCGACTTGGCCATCCCCAAGTTCGAACAGTGGACCAAACCGGTACCCCTATCTACTGCATCCGCCCTGCACCTACCGACGAAGTCTTTGCCATGGCTGCAGCTGACGGAGCCGTTCGCATTTACGACGCTAACAACTTGACGTTGCTCGACCAGTTCCCCACCGGACAAGGCGAAGTCAATTCCGTCAGTTTTTCTACAGATGGGGAATTTCTGGCGTCTGCCGGTGATGATGGAAGTGTAAAAATTTGGAATTGGCGTGACAGAACCGAACGCCTGAACCTTCAAGCACATGAAGACCTGGCTTTTGGTTCCATTTTTCTTCCCGACAATAAGACCATCGTTACCTGGGGACGCGGACCGAAAATCCGCCTTTGGGATCTCAATACGGGAAAGTTGCGCTCCGTGCTCAACGGACATTCTAAAATAGTGGAGCATGTGCAACTATCGCCCAACGGCAAACAACTCGCTTCCGCCAGTAGCGACCATACCGTGATCCTGTGGAATCTAGATGACTACGAACCTCTCGTTTCATTCTCTACCCCAAAGCAAATAAGCCAAGTCGTATTCTCTCTAGATGGAAATTCAGTGTTCCTGGGAATGGTGAGCGGAATTGTGCAGGGATGGAATATTTCAACGAAGAGTCTTTTTTTTACAACCAAGGTACTGGACGACATCCACAGTCTTGCCTTAAGTCCATCGGGAAACGAATTAGCCTTTGGTGACTCCGAAGGTCTGGTTCATGTGTTCGATGTAAAAAATAAAGCTGAAATTGCGATTTCAAAATTGCACACCGATCGCGTCTACGCACTTCAGTTTTCAGCCGATGGAGACCAACTTATTTCTGCAGCACGTGATGGCAATCTGAAAACATGGTCATTCAAACAAGCCGCATGGCGTCGCCAAGTCAAGCATAGCCATGTGTCACAGTTAGTAGCGACTGGCAACGATCTATTAGTGGGTAACATTAATTCAGGCATCCAACTCTTCGATCCTGTAACAGGTTCTCATATCCAGACGCTAGAACATGATGGAAGCTGGCACTGGTTGCAGTGTTCGGCCGACGGCAAAACTTTGGCAGCCTGTTCGGAACGTAACGAGGTTCGAATATGGGATCTTCCTACGCGAACCGTAACTCGAAAGTGGCAACTAACGAAAGCCGTTGACATGATGACCATCTCACATAACGCCCAATTGATCACGGTCGTCACGTCGGGAAAAGGGCAGGAACAGGACTTTTTCACGGTATATGAGACCCGTTCAGGCGCTGAATTGTTGACGTTCCAAAAGCCCGCAGGTGTTGTGCGAGCAGCCTTTTCACCCAACAGCAGCCATTTGGCATATTCGCATAACGATTCGTTTTCACTGCTAAATATTAAGTCGGGAGAGCACCAGGGACCTTACCGAGGAATTCGCGGGAGTATCAATGAATTAGCATTCAGCCCGGATGGCCGGTTACTGGCTACTGCTAATGGAGACCGCACGATTCGACTTTGGGATATCGAATCCGCCACTTGGCGGGCATCCCTGGAGGGCCACCAACACGCTGTCCGTAACGTTCGATTCCTCGCCGGGGGAGAAACGATTGTGTCACGAGACTACACAGGTTTTGGGTTCTGGAATGTTGAAACGGGCCAACTATTTTATTTTCACAAGATTGGTAAAACTCCTTACGATCTGCTTGCCCCGGCAGGTCAATCCATCAATCGGTTCTATCAGGTGGCGATTCCCCCAGACGAATCGTGGTTGGCTGCAGCAAGTAGAGACATGGACACCGTCATCCTTGACTTGTCCATGGATTAAAAGAGGACCGGTACTTAGCCCGCATATTTCACCCGTTTCTGCTACGGCGTCCCAAGTCCTTCCGTGGCTGCGTTATGTTTCGGCTTGCGATCCTCAATGTGTATAAAACACGCCTGCGGTCGCAAGCCTCACATGCCTTGCCACGAAAGGACTTAAAACACCTCGCGACGAAACGGATGAAATATGCGGGTTAGCCCGGATACCGTTTAATTCTGGCATTTGGACTGCCCATCGCCAAAACAGCTCGGATTTCGTATCAATCTACCTATTTCTCGCGTTCTCACGAGTAAATCTCGGGCTATTACGTGGTAACTACTGCTTCAAAATTACCCCTGACTTATGATATCGTAGTGATATCATAGTGATATAGACTCTGTTTCTGGCTAAATTATCCACAGCCTTATCACAAAGGGGATTTTACCATGACTCAAATTCAAGAAAAACAGTATCACGCTATAAGTGGGTGGCTGCCGCTGCTTGCCTGCATCGCCCTCCTCTTGAGTGGCCCTCTCGGAGTCATCCTGACGGTGGCAACCGAAACTCCGTTGCCCATTGCACTCGCCTCCCCCCTGTTCCTGGCCGGTTTTTTATTATTGTTCGGCTTCCAAGCGGTAGCGCCCAACGATGCCCGCGCACTACTCCTGTTTGGCAATTATGTTGGCTCGATTAAAGAATCTGGCTTTTATTGGATGAATCCATTTTTTTCAAAAAAACGCATCTCGCTGCGGGTACGAAATTTCGAGACTGGGTCGGTCACCACCCCCGAATCGAAGGATGCCGCCGGCAAGATCTTGCAACATAAATCGCGATCTTCGGGCCGTCCCTCTAAAGTGAACGATCGAGATGGCAATCCAGTGGACATCTCGGCCATTGTGGTCTGGAAAGTGGTCGATACGGCGGAGGCTCTGTTTGAGGTCGATGATTACGAGGACTTTGTGGCGGTACAGAGCGAGGCGGCCCTGCGCAGTTTGGCAAGTCGCCATCCCTACGACAGCGAAGATCACGAAATCTCCCTGCGTGGAAATCCCGTGGAAGTGTGTGAACAGTTACAGCAGGACATCCAGGAACGTCTGCACCAGGCAGGAGTCAAGGTGGTGGAAGCCCGGATCAGCCACCTGGCGTATGCCCAGGAAATTGCCGCCGCCATGCTTCAGCGACAGCAGGCTCAAGCGGTGGTCGCGGCAAGAACCTTGATCGTCGACGGCGCGGTTGGCATGGTACAGATGGCCCTCGACCACCTGTCCCGAGAGAATATTGTCGAACTGGACGACGAGCGCCGTGCCGCTATGGTTTCCAACCTATTGGTGGTGTTGTGCAGCGATCGTCACACCCAACCGGTTGTGAACACAGGCACCTTGTACAACTAGTGAGATAAAGACTGTGGCACGAGAGTCATTTTTACTACGTACCGATCCGCGCGTTTTAGGCGCCTTGCGGCGCTGGGCCGACGACGAGCTTCGTAGCGTCAACGGGCAACTGGACTATTTGCTTCGGCAGGCACTGCGGAACGCCGGACGGCTTCGAACGGATGATGATAAAAAGGGGGATGACTGCGATGAGACTCCTCCGGCAAAGCCGTAATACCTAAATCTGCTCACACGGCCACAGGTGGCAGGTAGATGGTAAACTTGGTTTCTGGTTGCATCAGCACGCTGTGAATGGCTGAGATATCTCCTTCTTGCACCAGATCCAGTTGTTGCAACAGGGGGAAATTTGCCCTGATCACTCGACCTTCGGTTGTCTGTAACTGATCATGCCAGATCGAGTAACTTCCCAGTTTGCCATCGCGCCGATAAAAGTAGCCGCGCATCGGATGTGTCAGCAATACCAACCCCGACTCCAAATCTGGAAAACCGGACAACTGCCGAGGCGGCCGACCCGAATCTTCAAGTTCCAATTCGGCCGGCGCCCACTCGCTTCGAGTGGTCATCCGATACTCCGTGTAGCGGCCGAGGTTTGTGTCGTATTGGGCTTGGAATCGTATCTGAGCGTTGTGCCAAGGTAATTTCCAGGCAAAACGGGGAATGTTCACCGTGAAAGAGGCCAACGACGTACCAAAAAACCAGGCGACGTGTTCTCCGGTTTCCGTGTCGGTGACATACGCACGATAATTAGTCTGTCCGAAGCTCCATTTTGGCCACGGGCAACGGACGAAGCGAAAATCTCGATCGACAAATGGCACAACCGAAATCAGCGCCTGCTGACCCCCATCCGGTGAGGTGATGCAATCTGGCTCAAACCGCGGATGCATGTGGGTCCTTAAAAGGTCTGGCTCCACCAGATAAGTAATGATGGCGAAGTGGGAAAGGACCGTTTCCACATCGAGGCCTGTGGCAGGCCTTTTCGCCAACATTCCTGGTTCGAACTGGAGCCGTTTCATACGATTTTTTGCAAGTGAATTAGGCGCCTGCGAGAACACTTTTTGCTGCAATTGCGAGCAGGGTAGTGTACGTAATGCAAGTGATTTTATAAAGTACAGTTCCCCCTGATAAAATTTTCATGGTTGCCTTCCAGGAGCACTACCCGTGATAAGTCCACAAGCCACGAAAAACTCCACTCACCCCTCCTCTTCACGGCGAACATTTCTGCAGCAAGCTGGCAGCGTAGCAACTGCAGCGGTTGGCGGCAACTTGCTCCCTACAGCCGCGATAGCTGCCGGTACCGATTCCACAAAAAAGGTAAGTATCGGTATTGTAGGCGGCCGCTTTGGACGATCGTTTCAGTGGCATCAGCATCCGCAATGCCAGGTAACGGGCGTGTCCGACTTACGCCCAGAGAGACGGGAAGGACTCAAACAAACCTATTCGTGTGATCAGGCGTATGACTCGCTGGAAATCATGCTGAAACAGGCACGCGACATCGATGCGGTCGGAATCTACACCGAGGCTCCCAATCACGTACGTCACAGTGTTGCAGCGCTCAAAGCGGGTAAGCATGTCATCTGTGCGGTTCCGGCGGCGATGACTTTGGCAGAGTGCCAACTGTTGGTCGACACGGTCAAAGAAACCGGTTTAACCTTTATGATGGCTGAAACGAGCCACTGGCAGCAGCATACGATTTCTGCCCGCAAGCTCTATCAGGCTGGCGAATTTGGAAATTTATATTCGACCTATTCGATGTACCACCATCCAGGTTTGGAAACGCTATGGTTCGAAGGAGGCAAGCCCACCTGGCGGCACGGATTTCCGCCCATGAACTACCCGACTCACTGCACCGCGCACCTGATTAGTGTGAGCGGAGAAAGGTTGGTCGAAGTCAGTTGCCTGGGCTGGGGAGATGGGTCCAAGATGCTCGCTGGAAATCCGTACGACAATCCATTTTGGAATGAATCGGCCCAATTCAAAACCGACCGTGGCAATGCCTTCCGCGTTGAGGTCTGGTGGGCTGGAGCGGTTGGCGGAGGCGAACGGGCCGAGTGGTTCGGCGACAAAATGAGCTTACTCTGCGCAACCCCTTACGGCAAAGGACCGACCCTCGTACGTGCGGGCAAGTCGGCCGAATTGGACAGCGGCGGCTTTAGCCGGGCACGGGCACAAATTGAGCCCTACGACATTCCCGACTGGTGGGCCACCAACATGCTCCCTAAAGAGCTGAGACACAATAGTGGACATCACGGATCTCACACATTTATCACCCATGAATTTGTCCATTCCCTGGTGACCGGAACCCAACCGGCGGTCGATGTCTATAAGGCGGTCGCCTATACGGCTCCCGGAATCGTAGCCCATCAGTCGGCTCTCAAGGATGGCGAACTGATGAAAATTCCCAACTTCGGGTGAAAATTCTATGGACGGCACCACCTTTCCGTTATCGATGCCAGTTGACTTGGCGTTTGCCATCCATTTTGTAATTCTCTGTGGTATCAGACTGTGGACAGGACGTAAAGAGAAAGCGGATGCAGACGACTATTTTCTGGCTGGCCGTACCTTGCCTTGGTACGGGGTGGGCAGTTCTTTCATTGCGTCAAACATCAGTTCCGAACATTTCATTGGCATGATCGAAGCAGATCACCGATCAACTGACATACAATTGGAAGATGCTAAATATCACTGACGGCTTGGGTGAGTGTTGGTACACAAGTGTCGTGGTCTGGTGGGGGCCTATTTGTGGTGTTAATATTTTCCTTGGTTGTGCTATTCTCTGGATTATTCTACTAAACTATGCAACATCAACCACCTTCGTTTACTCATTCCTCGTTTGCCGGGCGCATAGGAATTGCGCGTGTGGACATTACTCCTCCTGCAGGAATTTACTTTCGCAATTGGGGAGCCGCAAAGCATGACGTGGCCGATTCTATCCATCGACCTTTATCCCTGTCGGTGCTGACACTCTCCCCCCGTGATGGAAAGCGGACATTGGTATTGGTCGATGCCGATCTGGGTTGGTGGCGGCCACTGGATCTATTTCATACGTTTCAAGCACGCGTACTCGAGTGCTTATCGTTGAAATCGACCGATTTTATTTTTGCTTTAACGCATACCCATGCTGCGCCTCCGCTGATGGAAGCAGAGGCATCGTTACCGGGTAGCCAATTGCTAAATTCCTGGTTCGCAGACATCTACCAGGCCAGCATTGATGCCATTCACGACTCACGTGCAAACCAGTTTGATGGTTTGCTGGAATGGCATGTGGGGTGTTGCCAGCTAGCGACCGTACGTGATCTGCCAGATCCCCGTTCTCCTGCGGACCGGTTCGTCTGTGGTTACAATCCGTTGGAAATTGCGGATGACACGTTGCTGGTAGGCCGAGTGAGTGACACAGGAGGAAAATTACGAGCCAAAGTGGTCAACTATGCGTGCCATCCGACAACTTTAGCCTGGGAGAATACCGCAATTTCGCCCGATTACATCGGGGCCATGCGTGAAACGATAGAAACGGCAACCGGTGGGGTCGCACTTTTCATGCAAGGTGCTTCAGGCGAGTTGTCTCCTCGACATCAGTATGTGGGTAACCCAGCGATTGCGGACCAGCACGGTCGTCAATTAGGATTTTCGGCACTTGCGACTCTACAGGACATGCTGCCTCCGGCAACAGAACTGTCCTACGAACGCACGGTGGAATCGGGCGCACCACTGGCAGTCTGGCGGCATCGAAATCGAACGGTATCCCCCATGCTGCAGTCGCAGCAGTCGACCGTCAATCTACCACTCAAAGCCTGGCCGACCGCCGCTGAACTGGGTCAGCAACGCAGAAGTTGCACAGATCGCGCGCTTCAGGAACGTCTGCGCCGTAAACAAGACATACGCCGTACTCTGGGGGATGGCAATACGTTTGCGCTGCCGATTTGGGTTTGGCGAATCGGCGATGCAGTGCTCGCTGGCAGTTGCTGCGAAGCCTATTCAGCCTTGCAACGCGAACTTCGACAGAAGTTCCCCAACAACACAATTCTTTGCATAAACCTGGCCAATGGCTCCCTCGGCTACCTTCCATCGGCCGACAAGTACGACACCGACGTCTATCAGGTGTGGCAAACGCCATTTGCTCGCGGCAGTCTGGAGATACTCATCGACAAAATGTCACAGGTCATTGGTCCACTGCTTGCCAGTGAAAATTCGTGAAAACTATCACGCTTCATCGCCAGTGAAATAGCGGCCTGTGCCGCCTGCGCTAATTGCTTCCCCAATTCGGCGCAGGGCCACGGCGTAAGCAGCGGTTCTCATGTCGGTCTGTTTCTCCGTCATGAATTCGTAAATATTGGTAAACTCTCGTACCATGATGGCATGGAGCTTGGATTGAACCTCTTCGAGAGTCCAATAGTAACCGGCCTTGTTTTGCACCCACTCAAAGTAGCTGACGGTGACACCCCCTGCGTTCGCTAGAATGTCGGGGATGATCAAGACATCTTTACCCTTGAGGATTTCGTCCGCCTCACTCGTAGTCGGGCCATTTGCCACTTCAACAATCACGGGCGCCTTGATTTGATGGGCATTGCTCGAAGTGATCTGATTTTCAAGCGCGGCGGGGATCAATAAATCGACCTCCAATTCGAGCAATTCTTCGTTGCTCATTCGTTTCGCATCGATCGACTCGCAAACGGAACCATCACAATAAACGGCCTCAAGTCGGCGACTCAAGTTTTTCATGTAGATCAAGCTGGCAACATCAAATCCATCCGGATGGTAAATTGCCCCCTGAGAATCACTGACCGCCACGATCTTGTAACCATCGTGGTGCAGCAGTTGAGCTACGTGCTGGCCCGCATTGCCAAAACCTTGCACAGCCACACGTATCTCTTTAGGCTGCCAGCCTCGCAGTGTTTCCAATTCTTTAATGCAGTAGTAGGCGCCGCGGCCGGTTGCGTCGTCACGTCCAAGACTTCCTCCCAAGGGAATCGGCTTGCCTGTGATAACTGCTGGCATGCGCTGTCGTCGGAGCTTCGAATACTCATCCATCATCCAACCCATGATCATGGCATTGGTGTAGACATCCGGTGCCGGCACGTCGATTTCCGGGCCAATGAAGTCAGCAATCTGTCGAATGAACCCGCGGCTGAGCCTTTCCAATTCGAGTCGTGAAAGTTCCTTAGGATTGACGGTAATGCCTCCTTTTGCGCCGCCAAACGGAATGCCGACTACCGCGCACTTACAAGTCATCCAAAACGCTAATGCCTTCACTTCGGGGAGCGACACTTGCGGATGAAATCGAATGCCGCCTTTGCCGGGACCACGGCTATCATCGTAGCGCACACGGTAACCCTCGAATACTTTCAGCGACCCGTCATCCATCCTGACAGGTATCGACACTTGGATGGAAGCGCGGGAGTATCTTAAACGAACAAGTACCTCGGGATCTATTTGCGCATACTCAGAGGCTTGATCTAGCCGCCGTATCGCGTCAGAAAATACCGTCTTGTTGTCCATGACAAACATCGTATCAGCATTGTCTTTTCCAATAAAGAGCAGCCACAAAATTCAAAGAAATAACATTTTTTCGGTACACTGGTGCTCACCCGTGTTACCATGAGTCGCCAGCCATCTGTCCCCACAATGGTCGTTTTCATGAAACTTAGATCCTGTAAACACACCGCTTCCTGGTGCCTAGTGTTCACTGCAGTTTTGTCTACCTACTCGGACTTGAATGCCGAGAAGGCATCCGTAGAAACGGAAGCTTCCGCGGAAACACCTCCGAACGAATCGGAAAAACGAGTCTTATGGACTACCTCTCGCTTAGTTGGCTCTCCCGACCCACCTCCTCCCTACACCGCCCAGCGGGCATTTCCTCATCTGAAATTCAACAAACCTATCCACCTGCTGCTGGGCCCCGAACAACAGCGATATTACCTCAGTGAGTACGACGGTCGTATTGTCAGCTTTTCCAATAGTCCAAACACAAAGGAAACGGCCCCTTTTCTGGAGCTGAAAATTAATCTATTTTCCCTCGCATTTCATCCACGATTTCAACAGAATCGTTACGTTTATGTATTTGGCAACACCGCGATTGAGCGCGAAGAAGGTGTGATACCTCACAATCAAATTTTGAGATTTGAAGTTACCAAGGAGAGCCCGCCCCGGGCCATTCTCGATTCTAGACAAGTGATCTTGGAATACGATTCCGACGGCCACAACGGAGGAGAAGCGAAATTTGGTCCTGATGGATATCTCTACATTTCCAGTGGTGATGGCAGCGGCGACTCCGATGCGTGGAATACGGGCCAGGACGTTTCCGATTTACCAGGAAGCATACTGAGAATTGACATCGACCATCCCGATCCTGAACTTGCTTATGGAATTCCCGAAGACAATCCATTGCTTGATGTCGAGGGCGCCCGCGGCGAACTGTGGGCTTATGGATTTCGTAATCCGTGGCGTTTTAGTTTCGACTCTGAGAACGGCAACCTGTACGCGGGCGATGTAGGACAGGATTTGTGGGAAATGATTTTTCTGGTCTGTCCAGGTGGCAACTATGGCTGGAGTGTGAAGGAAGGCAATCACGATTTTCACCCCTTTCGAAAACGCGGCCCCACCCCCATCGTAGGGCCACTGGTGGAGCATCATCACACGGAATCTCGCTCGATCACAGGAGGACACGTCTATCATGGCTCACGCTTTCCGGAGCTCGAAGGGGCCTACCTCTACGGCGACCACGAAACGGGAAAAATCTGGGGACTCCGCCACCAAGACAAGCAAATCACCTGGCACCAGGAATTGGCTGATGTTTCACTGAAAATTGCTTCGTTCGGTGTTGGCGCGGCAGGCGAAATATTTTTGATCGAACACCAGAGTGGTGAATTGCACCAATTGATCCGCGCACCGAACACTTCCAATCACCCACCGTTTCCACAACGTCTGAGCGAGACCGGTCTATTTACCTCCATAAAGCCACTCCACCCGGCAGCCGGACTGATTGCTTATTCAGTCAACTCTCCCCAATGGATGGATGGGGCAGCAGCACAGCGTTATCTGGGGCTACCCGACGAAAGTCAAATCACATTCGAACGTTCCGGCAGTTGGAAGTTCACCGACGGTGCCGTGCTGGTGAAGACCGTGCTGCTTCCTTCAGAGAGGCCCAACCTGCCTGCACGTCGTATTGAAACTCAAATTCTCACTCGACAAGCAGGCGAATGGCAGGGCTATTCTTACCTGTGGAACGACCAGCAAACCGACGCCACCTTGGTCCCAGCAAAAGGAACCAGTCACATGGTGACGCTCGAAGATCCGGCAACACCAGGTGACTCCCAGCCACAACCCTGGCGGATCGTCAGCCGTAGTGAGTGCATGGTATGCCACTCCCGAGCGTCCGGATATATTTTGGGATTGAGTGCGGCGCAAATGAATCATGAGGATCCTTTGGCATCGGGTCATAAAAATCAACTCTCCAGTCTCGAACAACGAGGGGTGTTCACCGAGCCCTTGCCCGAAACTCTTGAAAATCTTCCCCGGCTGGCAAATCCATACGATCCACAAGCAGACCTTTCTACTCGCGCTCGCTCTTATCTGCATGCGAACTGCTCACATTGCCATGTGGGTGCAGGGGGTGGCAATGCCAAAATAGTTTTAACCTCTCAAACAAAACTTGCGGAAACCTTTCTGGTTGGCGGTCGGCCGTTGCACGCTGACTTTGGCATTGCCGGAGCGATGCTTGTAGCACCTGGCGATCCGGAACGGTCGGTGTTGTACCAACGGGTGTCACGCCGAGGCAACGGACAGATGCCACCATTAGCTTCGGGGCGAATGGATCGACGGGCCAGTCGCATGTTACGTCAATGGATCGAACAAATAGAAGTTCCTGAGTCAGCACGCCAGGATGTCGATTTGGCATTCGCTGGAATTCAAGGTACCAGTGGAGCCTTGTCGAGATGGTACATGACAGGTCCACTGGATCAAAATCCAGTTACCGACACGCTATCCCACCTGGCCAAAGCACCAGATACAAAAGATAAGTCAGACACTCTCCCCACAGGGGAAGATACTTTTACTTGGAATTCCATAATCGGTCGGGGTGCTGAGTGCCGCGTTCAGCTGACAGCCCCCAATACTACCTCTTCTCATTTCGAGTGGCTGGCACGTACCGACATACACATGACAGAAGCTTGCGATATTCAGCTATCAACCGATTCAAGTGAATCGATGCGACTTTGGCTCAATGGCGAGCTTCTTACGCCCTCAGGTGGAAAGCAACCGTGGGTCACTGGCAGCAAACGTTTTGATTCAAACCTGCAAAAAGGGAACAACCGCATTCTTGTTGAAGTCCTATCTTCTGGCAGCAAAGGGGCCCAATTCATGGTCAATTTTCGCCGTAAAAGCAGCAATCCGCAACATGAACAATTTGCTGTGGCTGCCCTGTCTCTTACCGGCAATTCAGACCGCGGCCGAAGTTTATTCTTCAACACGCAAAAAGGACAGTGCATCAAGTGCCACCGGATCGAGCATGAAGGCGGCCAGGTAGGCCCTGAACTAACTGGTATAGGAAGTCGTCTGTCGACCGCTCGCCTCATTGAATCGATCCTTGATCCGAGTCGAACCGTAGCGCCCAATTATCGGGCCGTTACCATCGAGTTAAACAGTGGCCGTATCCTCACCGGTATCCTGATAAGTGAGACACCGACTGCGGTGTCAATCAAAAACGATCAGGCTGAGAAACTGATACTCTCCAAATCCGAAATTTCTCTGATGCAGATACAGCCAACAAGTCTTATGCCCGTAGGGTTGGAGAAATCAATTACACAAAAAGAATTTGTTGACTTGATTGCCTACCTGAAGCAATTGACTACGCAAGCGGTAAGTCAGTAAATTATTTTACGGCTGTCTCTTACTGCCTGTTTTTTCAATAAATAAAGGCGAAGCTGAGCGAGATGTGTACATGAAACACCTACTCCTGATAGTTGGCTTTCTCCTAGTAACGTGTCCGTGTTGCGCGCGGGAGAAGGTGTTCGAGGTACCCATCGATTCAGCCCGTCTGGCAAAGCTGAAAAACAAGCATACCTATCTGATGTCGCTCAGCGAAGCCGAGTTGGTGCAACTCGTGCCCGAACAGTCGGGAATTATTTACACCGACTGTCCGAATTGCAATGCTTCCACCCAGGATCGGGGCAATTGGCGTTGGCAGCCCCAAGATCCCGCGCATATTATCTGCAAGGATTGCCAACAGCAATTTCCCGACAACGCCAATTTTCCAACAACGGGCAGCATCGAGGTGGAGGCCCCCAACGGAGTGCATCGCTATCCCTATTGGGTACGCCCGAATGACAATTACCGCATTTACTTTCAGGCTCATGTCGATGCGCTGGCAAGACGACACATGGACCGGGCCTGTCGCGACCTGGCAAATCTCTACTACGTCACCAAGAATGAAACCTACGCCCGTCGTGCTGCCCTTATTCTGATACGTTTTGCTAAAGTCTATCCGGGCTATGCCTACCACTTCGACTACCCATTTCGCGAGAAAGTATTTTGGCCCTATAACGCGGAGCGATTTGAACATTCCACGGTCAAACGAGCCCCCGACCGTCTTTCGAAGTACGACTGGTGGCGATACTATGCGATAGGGCAAGATTTGGTGGAAGCCTACGACGCTCTTCAGGAATGGACCGGCCTGCAGAATATGGCCGAGGGCAACGCCATCGACCTGATCGAACGCCAGTTGCTTGGTCCAATGGTTGATTTTGCCTTGGATTACCCTGACCGGCTCTCCAACCTTAGTCCTTCCAATTGGCAACGAGTCATTGGTGCTGGCCGAGTACTGGGCCGTCCTGACTTTGTCCATGAGGCAGTCGAGCGTTTCGAAATGTTTCTAGCGAAAAGGTTCCTCTACGATGGCCACTGGATGGAAACTTCTCCTTCTTACCATGCAGCTGTGCTAGCAGGCATCGGTAGAATCGAAGTTGCCCTGCAACATTACACCGATCCGCCCGGTTATCGGCATCCAACAACCGGTAAACGATTTGACCAGAATTCCCTGGCAACCCTTTTTGCACGCCACCAACGAATGCAGAACGTACTGATGCGTACGCGACTTCCTGACGGCCGGTTCCTGCCATTGAACGACACCTGGTGGACCAGGCGTGGTCGCGTCCGTAAAAGCATGAGATGTGCGTTACTGCCTGGGCTTGGCGCCGCGGTAATGGGTGGTGGAGAGGGCAAGCAACAATACCATGTATCCCTCAATTTCAGCTCGGGGGTGGGCCATAAGCACAACGACGCACTTAGCCTGGGATTGTTCGCCTTTCAAAAAGAGTTACTGCCCGACCTTGGCTACACTCATACCGCATGGCGCAGTTTTGCTAAGTCGACCGTGAGTCATAACACGGTTGTGGTCAACGGCGTGGAACAAAAATTGGATTCTGACTGGACCGGTAATCGTTGCCGAGCATTCATTACCGATGGCCATGCATTTCATATTGCCGAGGCCGAAAGTAGCTCAGCCTATCCGCAAACGGTCAAACGATATCGACGCACACTTATGACCGTAGGCCAAAACTGCACCAAAGCCTATGTGATCGATCTGTTTCAAATACACGGTGGCCAGCAGCATGATTACCTGTTGCATGGCTCCGCCGATGAAGACTCGAATATTCGTGTCGATAACCTGCCCATGAAACCTTTTGCCGGCACGTTAATGAACGAGGGAGCCCAATTCGTACTGCCCCAAGGCGAAAGCGATCCGGTTGGGGCCGAGGGTGCTTTCGGATTTGTGCGTAACCTAAGCAAAAGTGAAGCGAGAGGACTTTTAACCGTGGAGATGCGACTCGAAACTAATCCAGAAATCGGCATTCGCTCCTGGCTATCCACGGAACCCAACACGGCCATCTTTGTTGGCGAAGCACCAAGCATTCGCCGGGCCCGTTCGTCCGATCAAAAATTGCCGCATTACTGGGCTCCCTTCTTTTCTGTCCGGCGTCAGGGCAACCATCTGAAAAGCACCTACGTGACCGTGCACGAACCGTTTGCTGGAAAACCGTACATCCAAAACGTAACAGTCAAGCGCCAATCCGAAGCGATCGTGATTTCCATCACAACCGCAAGTGGCATCGACCATGCTGTGATCGCCCTGGAAGACTCGGCAACGGTACAGATCCAAACTTCCGTAGGTCCACTA
>JBDOMT010000133.1:0-3790 GCA_039831705.1 Pirellulales bacterium
CCGATCGACTCCATTCATGACAATCTAACGAACTTCCAACCTCAGATGCCAGTTACTGTGCCTGGAAATCAACTCCGTCACCGGGAAACGGACACAACGGAAAGAAAGCTGCCCATTACAATCTCCAAGTAGTTCAAACCCAACACCCACGCTCCGCGGCTCAATTCAACTCCGTTTTATAGACCATGGCTGCGCCACGATCGATAAAACGCTAAACGTTTTGGCACGCTTGATGCTGACTTGTGAACCTGATTAATGGCCGAAATAGGGATCGTGACAATCTTCTAAGCCTTCGTCGGGGTGCACTGTGTGATGTGCTGCTTCGTACTGCGGACTGTTTCCACAAAGTCTTGGTGCATCTCGCTAACTCGCTTCGGTGTTTCACGCCGAAGCAGATTGAGAAAAGCCGTGGAATGCGTCGGTGTCTTGGCCGATGCGACTTGTGGAAGCCTCAATTCACAGCCCAGGATGATGCCTCCTTAGTCGGTTACGAACCGGCCTAAAACTCCGCCACCGTGGCACCGAACGGTGTCGCCAGGAACAGATATAGATTTGCAGAGCATCGCATGGGAAACACTCTTGCCAAGCGGTGTTATTAGCCCACATGAACAAAAATTGGTCAGGAGGTACTTCAGCATAGCAAGGCCACCGCATTTGGCCAATTTGAGTGCAGTCCTAAGATTCTCAAAAAAGTCGGGACTGGCCGAAAATCCGTTGACATTCGTTTTCCAGGGCTGTAGTTTGGACGGACGGAGATTCCTGGCAGCGTTACCCCCACACTTCACGCGAGTGCCTGGTTTTATGCGTCTTCCCTGCAGTAACTCCGAACGCTCGGCAACTCTGCGCAGTGCGTTTACCTTGGTTGAGCTTCTCGTTGTGATCGCCATCATCGGGGTGTTGGTTGCGCTGCTGCTCCCAGCGGTGCAGGCGGCGCGTGAGTCGGCTCGCCGCACGCAGTGCAAGAACAACGTCCGGCAGATCGGCTTGGGCTTTTTGCTGCACGAAGAGACGCACCGCTTCTATCCATCGAGCGGATGGGGATATCATTGGACGGGCGACCCAGACCGCGGCGTGGGGATGTCGCAGCCGGGCGGTTGGGCGTTTTCAGTTTTGCCCTACATGGAGCAGACCGCCACGCATGCCCTCGGCAAAGGCTTGCCGCTCGAGGAAAAGAAGACGGCTCTAGGCGTTCTCAAGGGCCAGCCGATCCCGATGTTCTATTGCCCCAGCCGCCGCCCACCGCTGGCCTACCCATCCATCGAGATTTCGCGCAACACTAAGCATGTGCGCAACATGGCCAAGACCGACTACGCCGCCAACGGCGGGTCGCATTACAAAGCGGGCTCGGGGCCGGGGCTTAATTGCTTGCAAAACTATCCCGATTGCGGCTGGAAATTCGACCTGAAATTCTTGCATGACACGTTCGACGGCGTCACGGGCCAATTGAGCGAGATCAAACCCGCGCAAATTTCCGATGGCACCTCGAACACTCTGATGCTCGGCGAAAAGTATCTCAATCCGCTCAACTACGAAACTGGCAGGTGCGGCAGCGACAACAATTCCGTGTACCAGGGGCACGACCGCGATACCGTCCGGTGGGTCCCCAATATCGAACTGCCCCCAGACCACAGAGAATACAACCTGCATCTACCGCTGGCCGACACTGAATCGGAAGATGTCCAGTACTCGCACCGTTTCGGTAGCGTGCATGGCTCCGGCTTCAACGTGACCTACGTCGATGGTTCGTCGCACACTCTCAACTACGACATCGATGCCGAAGTGCTACACGCGCTGGGCGTGCGGGACGATGGGCGGGTGGTTAGCAACTAACGCTTAGGCGGCGTTATTGTCGCCGTAGGCAACTGAGCCGACGGCTACCCTATGCGAAGTGACAATTACGATGGTGATGCAGAGCAATTTCGTGCAATGGGACAAAAATTAGTAGGGCTCGAAAAGTTTGTTCTTTGGCTGCGTAAGGGTGAGTATTCTAAGCGGCTAACAGCAGTTTTGCTGGGTATCGTTCGTGCGTAAGGAGTCACCCTCCTTGGCTTGTCTAGCAGTCCTCATTCGGCTTCATCGACCTGGGTCACAAATAGGTGCGATGAGTCGCGTCGGACAAATAGGCCGACGCGGTTTCGGCGATTTGGTTCGACGCTTCGGATTCATCGTCCGAAGCGGCTAAGGGAAGCTAAGTATTCTCCTTCGTTAACTGACTCTCCCCAAAAAACGTCGAATCGGAAGTTCTGAGACACCAGCCTGAACGCACTCACATCACGGGGGCATACCACCCAATAAGACTATGTCTAAAGGGGTCCTTTCTCGGCATGTCTGACAAAAGGTATTAGTTGATGATACATTGGGACAGGCCAAGTGCTGCTCCAACGCTCTTCCCCAGGCTCTCAGCGGTCTGCTAACACTGTTCCTCCGTTGAGGGGAGTTCGACACGCGGTTCCTCGGTAAGGTATCCAAGCGACACCAGAAACCTATCCGCGCTAGAAACTGTCCTTTCCATCCAAGGCGATCGATTAAAGTATGCGTGCGGCTGTCCTTCGGCCACATCAATTTCAACCCGAACTCCCAGCTCCTTGGCCTTGGACATGAACTCTCTGTTCTGATCCAGAAATCGGTCTTTTGAGCCGATCAGAATCAACGTCGGTGGAAAATCCTTTTCAACGTGCTGAAGTGGTGAAATCTGTGCCGCCAGCTCCGAATCGAGTCCCACCCGGGAAGCCAGATCCAGAGACACAAAATCGACTACCGGGTTAAACAGTACCATGGCATTCGGCTTCGGGCTTACCGATAGATCGTCATCCGGAGCGTGATAGTCGTTGATCGTGGCAACTGCCGCCGCCAGATAACCTCCGGCCGATCCGCCCGATGATACGATTCGCCCAGCGTCAATACCCAGCCTGTCCGCGTTCTTTCTCACCCATCGCATGGCGCTGATTGCATCCTGCAAACACGTGTCGGGCTTGACTTTGTCTTTCGTACTATCGCGATACTCCGCACGTACCGTCACCAACCCGCGTGTGGCGAAGTAGCCGGCTTGGCGAACAAACTGTCTCGTGCCACCCGACCGCCACGCGCCACCCGAAAAGAACACTATCGCAGCGCGTCGATCGGTCGACTTCCAGTCGTCCGGATACAGGATATCGGTTTTCAGTTCGCGATTGCCGATCGTCTTGTATACATATTGAGGTTTCTGCTCATTCTCGCACGCCAGTGCAACGCCCGAGCAACTCTGGACAACACCAACCGAAAAGATCAACGCGATAACAGCCATGGTTTGGATCGCTTTGTTCATCACGACTCCCTCATCTATTCTGGTGGCGCTGCCCGCAGACCATACGACCAGTATCGCATACGTCTATACGGCGAGCAACAACCGTGGTGTCCAACGCCATGAGCGGAGAAAGCGTCCATCACACCCCGTGAAAACTACCGCTGTCAACTCTCCGCCGCAATGGCAACATCCCAATCCTTGTCAACATCTAGCCACTCTGCCTTCTAGTCTATCAGATCATCTGCGCTTGACGATGTGTTCGAAGAACTGGCGATCAGATGAGTTTAGAGACTCACCGGTCCACCCACCTGGAGGTTGCCCCTCAAACGTCGGCAAGCCGTGTCAAAACCGGCGGGTTTTTGGAACTAAACTGTCATGCCTGACTGCCATGAGGATTTCAAGTCCTAGTTAAAAAGTTTTGTCATTACGTACGTTTTGCGCACCACGCATCCGCTGGTTTTTTTGAATTTCATGAGGAATCGATTCATAAACCGGTCCCATGAGGAT
>JBDOMT010000177.1:0-16998 GCA_039831705.1 Pirellulales bacterium
CAAGCCCGAGCGTCCGCTGGAAAATCGGGGGCCATTCGGAGTCATCAGCACCAAGCTGCCTGGCGTTATTATTTGCGAACATCTGCCTAAACAGGCGGCGATGCTCGACAAGTTTACCATCATCCGTAGTGTACATGCGCTAAAAAGCAACCATGAGCCCAACATGGTTTTTCAGACTGGCAACTTGGCCGCAGCGCCGCGGATCAATCCACGCGGTCACATGTGTCCGGCCATAGGATCGGTCGTCGCCAAACACCATGGCCCCAATCAACTCGGCACGCCTCCGTACGCCGCTTTTATGAAGTCGCGTTCACACATGGCCTACGCCGGCTATTTG
Source organism: Pirellulales bacterium (assembly GCA_039831705.1). Classification (GTDB taxonomy): domain Bacteria; phylum Planctomycetota; class Planctomycetia; order Pirellulales; family Lacipirellulaceae; genus JAJRWS01. Next base: position 338 of record JBDOMT010000177.1, read on the forward strand.
GGACAACAGTACGATCCATTCATCGCCAATCGTGCAGCCAAATTGCCGATCTATACCAACGTTGGTGTCGATACGGGGAAAATGACCGATGCAGACCTCTTTCACCTGCCACAGGGAGTCACCCATGAACGCATCGAAAATCGCATGCACTTGCTACAGCAACTCGACCAGCTACGCAGTGATCTCGACAACTCGATGGGAACGATGGATGCTTACCAACAGCAAGCGATGGAAATGATTGTAGGTGGACGCGTGCGCACGGCACTCGATTTATCGAAAGAACCAACCAAGGTGCGCGATCGCTACGGCTCACACCTTTGGTGTCAAGAGGCACTGCTGGCACGACGTTTGGTTGAGGCAGGAACCGCGTTTGTCACCATTGACTTGAGTTATCACGGTGCATCGGGAACTTGGGACAACCATGGTGACAACATTCCTCCTTACGGCGGAATTTCAAAAGGATTGAAGCCCCTGTTGCCACTGTTCGATCATCTACTTACCACCCTGGTCAGCGACCTTGACCAGCGTGGTATGCTGGACGACGTGCTCGTCATTGCCATGGGCGAATTTGGCCGTACTCCTCAAATGGGTACCCAAGGCAGCACCGATGGCCGCAATCACTGGCCACACGTCATGTCGATGATCATGGCAGGAGGCGGTTTTCGTCACGGCCAGGTCATCGGCTCAACCGACAAGTTTGGTGGCAATATCAGTTCACGTCCGGTGACTCCTGGCGACTTGACTGCCACCATCTACCATCACATGGGCGTACCCTTGGATACGACTTACCTCGACACCTCAGGCCGACCCAATAAAATCGTCGATCACGGCGAGCTGATCGCAGAATTGGTCTAGCAGTCATACATCATTTACTCTCTGTGTTGCCACAAAGCAACATGCCTTCTTGGTTGTTGACAGAAATCAGCGTTTAAGCGCCAAAATTGGTGGTCGTCAAATTTCTTTTCACCTCAACCCTAAAAAAAGCTACTCTTCCGGTAAGCCTTTTTGGGCGACCTATTCTACTAGCCGAAATCTGTTAGCGGCTACTTAACGCATGACATTTTATTGAGGAGGGGCCGCATGTTGGAAATCAAGCAACTTACCCATTCATTGATTTTGGGACTGTCTTTACTCCTGGGACTTGCCTGCACGGTAATAGCGGGCCAACCCCTTTCGAGCGAGCAGCTTATTCAACTTCATGAACTGGGCATCAATGTGGACGCCATCGTTCAAAAAATAAATCTTGATGGAATTGGCTTTTCCACGGATAAGGCAACTCTTGCCGCTTTGGAGCAGCACGGTGTGCCTGCGGAAGTGATTGCTGCGACGCAAAAACAATCCAGTGTTCCCACCCTAGACAACCCACTGATTACCTATGCCAATGTCAAGCAATTGGTAGAGCTGGGGATTTCTGAACCAGCCATTATCGAGCGGCTACGATCTTCACCGACCCTATTTACCCTCGACACGACTCAGGAACAAGAACTTCGCACACTCGGAGTATCCGATCAGCTATTCCAAGCTTTGCAAGGCGAACGACCTGCCGCCCCAGCTACCCCAGGGGAAAAAGTGACCGATGTGGCTGTCATTCTCGACTGTTCTGGCAGCATGAAAGAGCTTTCCAGTGACGGGCAATCAAAAATTGATGTAGCTAAGCAAGTGGTAGGCAACATGATCCAAAAATTCCCCGAGGGCCTACGCTTCACCTTTATCGTTTATGGTGGGAGCGATGGAAGCTGCAACTCGGTACGCGTGGTACGCCCCTTGTCATCGCTCGATCAAGGGGTGAAGAGCTTGCTTGATAGTGAAATTCATCATTTGCAACCCAAGGGTAAAACGCCCATCGCCTTGGCACTTCGTACCGCCGGAAGAGAATTGGCCAAATACGATGCAGTCTCTAGTGTCGTGCTGATTTCAGATGGCAAAGAAACTTGTCATGGTGATCCCGCGGGCGAAGCAGCTGCCCTTGCGCAGCGATTCAACCTGCGCTATGGTGTGACCGTTTTTGGCTTCGATGTGGCCGGTGAAGAACGTGCCTCCTTGGAAGCAATCGCCGAAGCGGGGCAGGGCGAATATTTTCATGCTGGCACTGCGCAGGAATTGATTCAACAAACGGCCGCAGCACAAGAAAAAATTGAGGTGGAGCCGGTCATCGTAACTACCCGAGGTCGGCGCGCGGTAGTTGTTCTATCGCCACGGATTGAATTCCCAGCAATGAAGCAAATCGCACTGATCGAAGCCAACCGACCGCTTCTTGGCAATCACAATTACAAAAGTGTTATGGAGTCCGAGGTCTACGATCGGCCTATTCGGATTCCCTCGGGCAAAAAAAAGTACGATTTGGGATTTTTACCAGCTGAAGGCCAAGCAGTACGACTCGCACCAGGCATCCAAATCCCTGATCGCAGCACCATCCAGATTCGGCCGGAAGACTACCTGGGCCTAGTGAACTTGGGAGGAGAAGGCTTGCCGCCGGTAAAAATTGTCGCTTTGGTCCGTCCCGGCAAGGCTGGCCCTGGACACAACTTTAACCCGGTGCAAACTTCTGACCGCTATGGGACCGACTTGCTCGTTCCCGCTGGCAAATACGATCTGTGGATTTTAAACCAAGACGGCAAACGCGAATTGCTAGAAGAAGATCTCGAAGTAACCGCCGGCGAGCGATTGCAACTCGATTGATCGATTGACCCTATGCCCCTGTTGTCGGTTGTTGCCGATAACCTTTTAACCCCGTATGGGACACTGTTCCTGTGCGGGGTTAATTCCTATTTCGACTTTTGCACTTTTTCATGCTGGCAAATTGGACGTTGCAACTGTAAGTCAACGCTATTTTGGCTACACATCCCACCTAGCAACTCTTTACCAGCGAATAATCACCACGAAGGACACGAAGAGCACGAAGATAGGTGCGAACAGGAACTTTTCACAATTTTTCAAGTAGTCGAGCATTTCTTGTCTCTCAGTGTATTGCAAAGTGGTTATCCTTCTTTTTCCTTCGTGCTCTTCGTGTCCTTCGTGGTGCTATTGTTGTAACCAGAGGGTTTTTGTTAATCCTGGGTTTCCATTGGGGTGTCAATAATATCTTGCTCTACTATTTCCCCAGTGCTTTTCGTTGAAAGGATCTCTGAAAAGTGCAAAATGCGAACTTAAAAAGCACCTAACATGCTTCCCAAGGTGATGACCGTAATCGTTGCAACCGCAGGAATAACCACCGCCACCATGAAAATGTCGGCGTAGGAATCACGGTGAGTTAGTTGCGTAATTGCCAACAAGGTAATGACGGCCCCATTATGGGGCAATGTGTCAAAGGCACCGGATGCCATGGAAGCCACCCGATGTAACAATTCAGGCGATATCCCCGCAACCTCAGCCATCTGTAGATAGGTTTCTGCCAAAGCGGTCAAGGCAATACTCATCCCTCCGGAAGCCGACCCGGTAATGCCAGCCAAAGTGGTAACCGCAATCGCCTCGGAAACCAACGGGTTTCCTGGTGACACATTCACCACCATATCACGTACCACAACAAATGCTGCCAGCGAGGCAATCACCGCTCCATAACCAACTTCCGAGGCCGTATTAAAAATTGGCAGCAGTGAGTCCATGGTTCCCCGATTGATCGTACGCTTGACATCCTGCCAATGCTTCCAGTGCATTACAATCAGGGCGACAATGGCAATCGTCAAGCCGCAGATAATCGACCAGATACCGAGCACCGCCTTGATTTCAACCTGCCCGTACTTATCTGCAGCCAGATAAGACGTATCCCAACTGGGAATAATAATTTTACTAAACGCAAAATTCGCACCGATAACAAGCACGATCGGGGTGACTGCCACCCAAAAGCCTGGCAGGGTTCGCTCTTCCATACAATCGGTCAACTCTTCGGGATGGTTGCCATAACCTTCCCTCATATCCATCGCTCGTCGCGCTCGACTGCTTAACCACCACAGACCACCGACGAACATCATCAACCCACCTATGGTTCCCAGGATGGGGGCAGCGAAGGGAGTTGTTCCAAAAAAGGGCATCGGAATCGCATTTTGAATCGCGGGTGTGCCAGGCAATGCGGTCATGGTAAAAGTAAACGATCCTAGCGCAATCGCTGCTGGAATGAACCGCTTGGGCACTCCTGATTCTCGATACAGGGCCGCAGCAATCGGATAGACGGCAAACGCAACAACGAATAGTGACACTCCGCCATATGTAAGAATCGCGCAGGATAGAACGATTGCTAGAATCGCCCGTTGTTTTCCCAGATGGTTCACAATCAAGCGGGATATTTCTTGAGCCGCCCCCGAATCTTCCATCAGCCTGCCAAAGATGGCCCCCAGCATAAACAGGGGGAAATACTTCACCAAATACCCACCCAAGCTCTCCATATAAACCTGGGTGTAGGTAGCCAGCAGGGGCCCACCACCTCCCAGCAGTACTGCCAACAACGACAAAAGTGGAGCAAGAATCAAAACGTTGATGCCACGATAAGCCAAGGTCATCAACAGCACCAAGGACAATACGATTCCCAATAGGCCGAACATTATTATTTCCTTGAGCCAGTAGTAGAGCCCCATCCTACCCTTGACACCTTAGGTTGCGAAGGTGCTAATACTGTTTACTGACGCTACACTAGTAACTGTCCTGACTGCAATGGGTCACCATAAAGAGGGTCGGAATGAAAAACACGACACGGAGAGCGTTCCTGCAAGCGGCAGGTTGGCTGTCTCCCACACTCTTGGCCCCCACGCTCTTGGCGGGAGGCTTGATGGCCGATCCAGTCCGCGCTGAAACCGACCTGCCATCAAAACCGGGCGATACTTACGACACCCACGCGGTGGGGATTCGCATCTACCCAGGGAGATGGCGGCCTCACTACCCGTGGGAGCATATTGCCTGGGTCAGTCCCCCTTGGCCCAGTCAGGATTATCTCTGGCTCGACTTTCCAGAAGCAATCTTCACCAGTCAAGGACTTATTTACCTGAGCCATATCAACCCTCCAATTCACACCGTGTATCCAAGTTTACCTCGGGTGCCATGGAAAAAAGTTTCTGGTGGAATCGGTTTCGATCGTACGTTACCCAACAACATTTCATTTGGAGGACGAGTGACGCGCGGCGTGGGACCTACGGTGGACCTTGAGCTTCATATCAGCAACGAATCGCAGCAGGAATTGACGCAGATAACACTGCAAACCTGCACTTTTTTAAGATCCATCCAAGAATTTGCGGATTACTCACAAGACAACAAATTTGTCCACACTCCAGCCACAGGTTGGACCCCTATGCAAGTCGCGTCTACCAGCAAGGAGGTTGCCGGAGACTATCGGGTAGGTTGGCGGACCAGTGGCAAACTTGTAGCAGATCTTCCCTGTGCGGTGGTCATATCAAACAGGGCCAAGCGGCTAGTCGCGATGACGTGGTTCAAGGACACGCTATCCCTGGTTGGCAATCCGGGCCATCCCTGTTTTCACGCAGATCCGAAATTTCCGGACCTACCTTCCGGTGCAAGCGCATCGATCCGAGGAAAATTGATCTTCTTCGATGGCCCGCTTGCGGATTTTGAGTTTCAAAATTTCTGTGATCACTAACGAAGCAATCCTTAGTTCAACTCAGGAGATACACTCGCATGGCGGATGAAAAGCTCGTTTATCCACCACTTACTGAAGATTTACAACGGGGCCTGAGTTGGAAGGCGCTCAAGTACTTCAGTGCCGGTGCCATCATGGCTTCGGTGACGATTGGAAGTGGTGAGACTCTATTTGCCTCTCGCAGTGGAGCCGTCTTTGGCTATTCACTGTTGTGGTGTTTCGTCGGCGGAGCCCTCATGAAGGGTATCCAAGTCTATGTGGGTGGCAGGCACATGGTCCTGACGGGTGTTCATCCCATGAGCCATTGGGGACAGATGCCAGGTCCCAAGAACTGGGTGCCAATTGCGATCGGTTTACTGAGCCTGGCAAGTTTCCCCTTTTGGCTTGCCGGCTTACCACTGATGCTGGGACAAACGATCAATTGGATCTCAGGCATTGATGTCCAAGTGCTGGGCATGACCCCAGGTGAGCTCAAGGACCTGGTAAAAACTCTTCCCGAAGGCGACCTGAGGCTAACAAATCTGGCCGAACGGAGTGCCCAATTGCTCCTGATCCAGCGTGGTTGGGCTACGCTTGCCATTGGAATAGCGGTTACCTTGACTTATCTACAAACGTATCAATTACTGGAGCGTATCCAACTGGCTGTCGTTGGACTGCTGTTGGCAAGCCTGCTGGTAGCATGCATTGCCTCCCAACCGGATTGGTCCCAAATGGTCGCCGGGTTTGTGCCTCAGATGCCCGTTTTTCCTAGTTGGGTGCACGAATTTGAAGATATCGCGCGCGAATCCGAATTGGCTTTTTTATGTGTCTGCCTGGGTGCGGTGGGTGGGGGCACCTACGACTACCTCGGCTACCTGGGATGCTATCGAGAAAAATCCTGGGGGGCACTAGGATTGAAGCAAGATGCCGCCGACTCATGGGAAAATGGCAAGATAAAAAGGATACCAATCGATACCGAAGAGCAAAACATCCAGCGGGGCCGCCGTTGGCTGATACCGGTGAAAATCGATATCGGTGTTGGCTTCGCTGCTGTGGTTATCTTTACCATGTGCTTTATCATTCTCGGAGCTGTCATTCTTCATCCAGTTCACGCGGTTCCCGACAAGTTCGCGTTACTTTCCAAGCAGGCACGGTTTCTGACCAATTTTCATCCAGCTCTCCTCTATGTCTACCAGGTAGGTATCTTCATGGCCTTTTGGGGAACCATCTATGGAGGCTACGAAATTTACTTGCGTACTGCATACGAATGTTTTTATCCCATAAGCCAAAGATTACGGCGTCTGCGAACCAATGCCTTCCGCAATGGGACTCTTGCTTATTGCGCGATGGGAGGTCTGTTGTTAGTTTGGTTGGGTGGTGATGACCCGGCAGCCATTGTCAAACCGGCAGCAATCGTGGGAGGGGTTTTCACCTGTGGACTTTGGTGTTTTGCTATGATTTGGACAGATCGTCAATTCCTACCCAAGTCCCTGCAAATGAAACCCCTACTGCTTATCATGACGACTATTTCCGGTGTTTTTCTGACAGGCTTGGGGCTGCTGGCCATCTGGAAAGAATATTTGTCACAACTCTTTTGATCCTCGAGAAACCCGTCCATGGCCAACGTCCTCCAAGTCCATGTCGCAGACGACCTGCTGGTTGCGCTGGTCGACTTACCCTGCGGTGAAGTGATCGAATTCGAAGGCAAGTCCTATCTATTGCTCGACGATGTGCCAGCCAAGCATAAATTCGTAGTACGAGACGTGCCCAAGGACGGTCTCTTGAAAATGTACGGCTCCGTAGTCGCCCAGGCGTCGCAGCCAATTCGCACAGGCCAACTGCTAACGACCACCAACGCAGTGCATGCTACCGACGAATTGGCTGGCAATCTTGAAGGCGGCCTCAACGCTCAGACGTGGCAGGCTCCCGACGTGTCACCCTGGCAAGACAAAACGTTTGATGGTTACATTCGTCCAGACAAACGAGTCGGTACTCGAAATCACTGGCTCGTGGTACCACTGGTATTTTGCGAAAATCGCAACTTGCGAGTGATGCGTGAGGCCATGATGGAGGAACTGGGGTATGCCAACAGTGGATCTTACCGACAATACACGCGCAAACTCATTGAAATCGTTGGGCAAGGAGGTACCTCCAACCAGATCGTTTCGACTTCCATCGAAACGACGGACGATTATCAAGTGGACCGAGTTTTCTCTCATATCGACGGGATTAAATTTTTAGCTCACGACAGTGGCTGTGGCTGTGCCTACACCGACGCCATGAATCTCTGCGGTCTCTTGGCTGGCTACATTAATCATCCGAATGTGGTTGGTGCCACCGTGCTCAGCCTGGGATGCCAAAAGTCGCAGATCGCCGATCTGGAGGACCAACTACACCTGCGCAACCCAAATTTCAACAAGCCCTTGTTCATTTTCGATCAACAGCAGATTGGTTCTGAAGAAACACTGATCCGTGAGGCTATCCGCCACACATTGGCGGGATTGATCGAGGCAAACAAGGCCAGGCGCGAACCTGCCCCTCTATCAAAACTGATCGTTGGGCTGGAATGTGGTGGATCGGACGGATTTTCGGGCATCAGTGCCAATCCGGCCATGGGATACTGCAGCGACCTCCTGGTCGCCCTGGGTGGGACTGTCGTGCTGTCGGAGTTTCCCGAATTGTCAGGCTGTGAAAATGGGCTGGCCAGCCGCTGCACCAACTCAAAAAGTGCCCAACGATTTCTGCAACTGATGCAAAGTTACGAAAATCGATTGATGGAGGACGGCACCCGGTTTGCAGACAACCCGTCACCAGGCAACATTCGTGACGGCCTGATCACCGACGCCATAAAATCCGCCGGTGCCGCGCGTAAAGGGGGGACTTCGCCCGTGATGGATGTCCTCGACTATCCGGAACCCATTACTCGATCGGGGCTCAATTTATTGTGCACGCCTGGCGGCGATGTGGAGTCCACCACCGCCATGGCGGGCAGTGGGGCAACGGCCATGCTCTTTTCCACCGGCCTCGGCACACCAACCGGCAATCCGATTGCGCCGGTACTTAAAGTTGCGTCCAATTCCGAATTAGCTCGGCGCATGCCTGACATCATTGATTGCGATGCGGGCGGTGTCGTATCTGGCGACGAATCGATCGAACAAGTTGGCGCGCAACTCCTGGATCAAGTCATCGCCACCGCCAGCAACCAACGACCCTGTAAAGCTGAAATCTTAGGGCAAGACGATTTCGTCCCCTGGAAACGCAGTTTGACTTTTTGAAGTAAAATACTCGAAATTGATAGACTAACTGTCGCCTTATAAAAACCTCGATCTCATCCATGCACTCAACGGAAAAAGTCCACATCCATGTTCCATCGACTCCAACTTCCATTTGTGGCTTTCTTGCTCTTGTTTATCTCACATTCAACTACCAGCGCGAACGAGCTTTTTCAAAAAGTTGAACCAATTGAAGTCGCCACCTCCGATTGGCCCTGGTGGCGTGGCCCTAATCGCAATGGGGTTGCCATGGCCGATCAGAATGTGCCGATGAAATGGGACCAAGAGCATCATGTGCTGTGGAAAAGTCCCATTCCCGGCAATGGTCATAGTTCACCGACCGTAGTAGGGCAGCGTATTTTCCTGGCAACCGCCAATTCCGAACAGCAAACTCAGTCGGTGTTATGCCTTGACCGGGCCACTGGAAAACATCTTTGGAAAACCCTTATCCACCAGGGAGGCCTGGAGTCGATTGGCAAACAGCCAAATTCTAAATCCTCAAGAGCTTCATCGACGGTTGCCTGCGATGGCCAACGTCTGTTTATCAACTTCCGTAATCGACAATCCATCTATACCACCGCCTTGGACTTGGATGGCAACCGACTCTGGCAGACCAAAATCACCGACTATGTGTTGCATCAGGGCTACGGTTCATCACCTGCCATCCATGGGCCATTGGTCATTGTGTCCGCCGACAACAAAGGTGGCGGAGTCGTCATGGGACTCGAACGGACCACCGGCAAAGTCGTTTGGAAACAAGAGCGTCCCCAACTCCCCAATTACCCGTCGCCCATCATTCTGCCCATTGCCGGCCGCGACCAGGTTCTGATGGTGGGTTGCGACCTGGTTGCCAGTTTTGATCCGCTGACCGGTTCTAAAATATGGGAGTCTCCTGGGGCAACCACCGAATGTGTCACCTCAACCGTCTCGGACGGAAACCTTGTGGTAACCAGTGGCGGCTACCCTAAAAATCACATTGCGGTGATGCGTGCCGATGGATCGGGTGAAATCCTTTGGCACAACAATACGCGAGTCTACGTTCCGTCTCTGTTGATCCATGACGCACATCTCTATGCTGTCACCGATGCGGGCATTGCCATCTGCCATGAATTATTGACAGGCAAGCTGGCCTGGAAGCATCGTCTCGACAGCACCTTCACTTCATCTCCTGTATTGGTGGGTGAGCATATTTATGTTACCGGTGATGAGGGGAAATCCTATATTTTTGCTGCCAATCCCCAAGCATTTACACCACTGGCAGAAAACCTAATCGCCGGCCGTGTTATTGCAACCCCGGCCATCTGTGGAAGCCGCATCTATTTACGCATTATCAGAGAGAACGATGGCAAGCAACAAGAGATGCTCTACTGTCTGGGGTATCCTGGTCCCTAGACCAGGTTTAGATTCGGCCCTTTAAAATACTCAAGCTGGGGAAACGTAATATCATGCGGATTGCTATTACCGGTGCCAGTGGGTTGATTGGTTCCCACCTGTTACCCACACTGAGCGCCCAGGGCGATGAGGTAACTCGACTCGTACGTCACCCGGCTGAAAGCGGTGAAGTCAGCTGGAATCCACAGCAAGAATCGCTTGATTTATCGGCCCTCGATGGATTCGATGGGGTGATTCACCTGGCCGGTGAAAACATCGCCTCTTCGCGCTGGACAACTTCCATGAAAGGACGAATTCGTGAAAGTCGCGTCCGCGGGACCCATGCGATTTCCTCAGGACTGGCCCGACTGGCCACACCACCCAAGGTATTGATCGCCGCATCTGCCATTGGCTACTACGGCAACCGGGGTGCAGAGTTACTCGACGAACAGGCCACTCCGGGTGAAGATTTTCTGGCCAAGGTCGTGTACGACTGGGAACAGGCCACCGAACCGGCTGCAAATGCAGGTATTCGTGTTGTTCGCCTGCGTATTGGAGTGGTACTCAGTCCGGCAGGCGGGGCGCTGGCCAAAATGCTCACTCCATTTCAGCTTGGCGCAGGAGGTCGCGTGGGTAATGGTCGACAGTACTGGAGCTGGATTGCAATCGACGATGTCATCGGTGTTATCCGATACGCTTTGAGTCATCAAGCCTTGACTGGCCCCATCAATGCAGTGACACCCACTGCGATAACCAATGCACAATTTACCCAAACCCTCGGACGAGTATTGCACCGTCCCACTTTCCTACCCATGCCGGCCACTGCGGCACGGATTGTTCTGGGCGAAATGGCGGATGCCTTATTGCTCTCCAGCACTCGCGTTGTGCCCAAACAGTTGCTCGATTCTGGATACTCCTATCAATATCCAGAATTAGAGTCGGCGCTGCGACACCTGTTGAACAGAGAGTAAACCGAAAGTTCACAGATCTGTCTATAAAAGGGGCTGGCAATAAAGGGCTGTCGGGGAAGCATGCACTCACAGATTCAGCGACCACCTGCAGAGCAGGCAACCACGAGATTATTGACCGACTCCCTTACCTAAGGGGTGAACGAAAAATAACTTACTGCTTTTCAATAGGCGGTAGGAACCACGATGTAATTCCAATTTGGCAATAGAATTACGAACTGTAAAAAGCACTTCCCGTCATTCTAACCATCCTGTCAATAAAAAACTACAACGCATTACCACGAAGGACACGAAGAGCACGAAGGTTGGGATAACAAGCACTTAAAAGATTGCCACCGTTTAAAATTTTCTAACTATCTTCAAACCAAATCCAAAATCTTGTGCAGTCTATCCTCATGATGCTTCGTGCTCTTCGTGTCCTTCGTGGTGAATTGAGTTGTCGCAAACAGACACCAAGTAGTTATTGATGTATGTAATCACGCATCAAAGTGGCGCTGTCCAACCAGGATCCTTCTGGATGACAGGTTTTTTGGCAAAGTAATTTTCACACCGTCCCCAACTAGACAACGAAAAAAAACGGACAGTTATTTATCGGCTGCCCCTAAGTATCGATTGAACCATTTCCAACTCTCTTCGTACTCCGCCACGATTCCGGGCCAGTAGGAGTGTCCTCCTCCTGGTTCGACAATCAACTTCACTGGCAGGCCAAGTTCTTCATACTTCGATTGCATGACTTTCGACTGTTGCAGTGGTACCGTTGTGTCACTGTCGCCATGAATCAGCAACAACGGTGGAGCCTGCTTGGTAACAAAGTAAATGGGTGAAATTTCGCGGAGCTGTTTTTCCAGATCGGTAATCTCTCCGAACATCCGTTGAAAAAGAGTGGGGCGAAACAATTTAATGGCCTGATATCCATTTTCAACGCCCCAATTCAACATATCAGTCGGTGGAAACCAGGCCACCACACCCTGCACTCGACTGCTCACGCGTTCGATTGGATCTTCGTCGTCTGGATTGCCGTCGTCCCCTGTCACCGCAGCCATCAGCGACAGATGCCCTCCGGAAGATCCGCTGGTGATGCCTAAATGGTCTGGATCTACGCCGTATTCTTTGGCAATCGTTCGCACGAACCGCACCGCACGATTCATATCCTTGACCATTTCAGGTACAAAATACCGTGGCGAGCTTCCATGGCGTACAACAAAAAGCGTAAATCCTCCTGCGAGCAATCCCTGTGCCCAGTGATCCTTGTCTCGCTTGCGGATATTTTCTTCTGCAATGTCCGATTTGCCAGACTTCCAGGAACCGCTAGAAACCAGAATCAGGCCGATCTGCTTGGCTCCCTGTTTGGGAGTCAGCACATCGAGTGTCAGTGCCATGCCATCCTTATGTGCGTAGACGACATCCTCCACAGCCTTATAATCGGTGAAAGTGAGCCCAGACGTATTCGCACTATCCTCGGCAAACACTGTTCCGCATGACAATATGATCAGTGAGCCAACAACCAATGGGCGAATGGCGTTCATTTTTTATCCTTCATTGAGGCTTTCGTGAATTCGCACTAGGCGGAGAATACCGCGTATTGTAGCAACATGCGATCTTATCATTCATGGTGCAGACGATCATTATCCTCATTATTTCCTTTGAATCATTTTTTTTGTTTCGCCTCTCTGAATCACACCCATCACGTTACAATCACTGAATCGGCCATTCACTCCTCGAATCTTCTTTGGGATACCTCCTATGAATATCACAACTCGCAGACGTTTTCTTAAGACGGTGGGCGCATCGGTAGCTCTCACAACCACTCGTAATAGACCACTTCGGGCAGCCTCTGAGTCCCAAGCAGATAGCATGCGTATTGGTCTGGTTACTTATCTCTGGGGCCAAAATTGGGATTTACCGACGCTGCTCAGTAATTGCCAGCAGTCTCAGGTTCTGGGACTGGAACTGCGCACCCAGCATGCCCACGGAGTGGAACCGTCCCTGAACAAATCGGCACGACTGGAAGTCAAGCAACGATTTGCCGATTCTCCAGTCACTCTGGTTGGCTATGGGTCGAATGCACAGTTTCATGACCGGAATCCGGATAAGTTGAAACAGAACATCGAATTGGCCAAATCTTACATTCGACTGATGCACGATTGTGGCGGCACAGGCGTCAAAGTCAAACCCAATGGTTTCTCTGAGGGTGTGCCCCATGAGAAAACCATCGAACAAATCGGCACAGCTCTCAACGAAGTCGCCGCCTACGGGGCCCAATATGGGCAACAAATCCGTGTGGAGGTGCATGGACGCGAAACCCAGCAGATCCCAGTCATGAAAGCCATTTTCGACGTGGCCGATCATCCCAACGCAGGCATCTGCTGGAACAGTAATCCCACCGATTTAGAAGGGCAGGGGCTCGAAGCAAATTTTGATCTGGTCAAGGATCGCTTGGGGGCGACCGTTCATGTGCGGGAAATGAATCTTGGCAAATACCCCTATAAAAAGCTAATGCAATTACTGACTGGCAACAACTACAACGGCTGGATTTTGCTAGAGTGCCGCACTCAACCCAAGGACCCCATCGGTGCACTGGTCGAACAGCGTAAAGTTTTTCAGCGGTTGCTTCCCTACTAGTACCCGATTGTGGCGTCGAATTGACTGCCAGGGTCTTTCTTCGGCGTTGGAGCAGGTTGAGTCTGCCCCTTTTCACGCTCATGCCGCCCCCACCAGGTGTCAGCTTCGTCGACCGACCAATCATTTGCCGCCGCACATTGCCCCAATCGATTGGCCAGTTCACGGGCCGTTTGAGGTCGCTTGGAACGATCCTTTTCCAAGCAGGTCAGAATGGCATTCTCGAGATCTGTTGGGACCGGACTTCCCAATCGGTCCGATAGGGGCCGCGGAGATTCGGAGGTATGCTGCCGGCACAATTCGACCAGATCGTCGGCTTCGAACACTGGATGGCCCGTAAGCAAAAAATAGCCAACTGCTCCCAAGGCATACAGATCGCTGCAGGTATCCACCGAACCGGGTAGTTGAATGGCTTCAGGCGACATGTAAAGTGGAGTTCCAGCTAGAGATTGATCCTCATCCAGGGATGCATGTTCCCCATCCCGCGCTTTTACCAGACCGAAGTCAAGCACTTTGATCACGTCCCCCTCACCACCTCTTCGGCTGAGCATGATGTTGGCCGGTTTAATATCACGATGAACCAATCCGGTCGAGTGAGCTTCGTACAGGGAACCACATACTTGACGTAACAGGTAGATCACACGTCCTGCAGGCTGCGGTCCATAAGTGTCTACTAACTGTTGCAGGTCAAGGCCATCCAGATATTCCATTGCATAATAAAATACTTCTTCGGGAGTCCGTCCGTAATCGTAAATAGCCACCGTATTGGGGTGGTTAAGATGACTGGTAATCTGAACTTCACGTTCAAATCGAGTGATCGAGATATCGGTTACCTTATCAGCATCCAGAAGTTTGATCGCCGTTGGCCGACGTAGCATTGCATGGCGGCCCTTATACACCACGCCCATCGCCCCCTCGCCCAATTTTTCTTCAAGCTTGTACTGTCCGAGTTGGCGTGCTTCGATAGCTGCCTCACGGGCCTGTCGCTGCAGATGGGCTACCCTCACGGTGAAAACAAAAATTGCCACCGCGCTGGCTGCCAACATACCCAGCAGACCCCAAAACGTGCGTTTCAAAATAGTCAGCGGCAGATAAGCTTCAGCATAATCAATTTCCGTAGCTACACCAAATTCATAGTCGTCCAGCCAGGTCCATGCGCCAACCACCGGGACACCACGATAGTCACGGTAACCCACCACATTGACCTCGGTCTTGCCATCGACTGCCGCCTCCGCCATGTGCGTCAACGGCATCTCTCCACGCCGTACTTTGGGGCGAAAACCTCGCGTCATGTCTTTCCCCGGATCTCGCACCAGCAAGTGCAGTATCGATTCGGAATCTTCTACATCGGGAAGCAAGCCAAGTAAAATCAAGTTATGGTCAAATCGGCTGTTGGATAGCATTAAGCCTTCACGGTTAAAGGCATAAGTTTCTCCCGATTGGCCAAGCTGACCCAATTGCAATATTCGAGTGAATTCCTTCTCCGGACGTATCAAGAGGCCCAAAGCGGCAACCGGTTGCAGATGCTCGTCGACAATAGGTGCCAACACACTCATCATGGGAACACCCGTTCGCTTGCGCCCGGAATTATCTCGCTGCGGTAATACACTCGGAAATGGAGGTAGGACCGCAGTATGGCCATCGAATACCTTTCCTATCGCATGACGAAACTTTTCGGGAATTTCCATACCGATCGCCTCAGGCCGCATCGCCGCTACCACGGTCTCACGAGTGGCGATGAAAAAGGAATCATAATCATGTGCACTCATTGCTGGGCCCAACTGTTTGACCAGTTGCCTGGCGGTTATTTTTGATTCGTTTGTTAGAGATTTCTCTACCAGGCTGGGATCTGATAACGACTCCAATAACGACATGGCCAGTTGGCGGACCTCGGTGTCACCCGCCACACTCGCAGCATTGTGCTGGTGACTGACAATCCAGGTACGCAGCATGGCAACTTCGACATCTCGCAACGTCTCCAATTGGGAACGCAGATTGGACTGCATGGTATACTCGATGGAGCCATGAACGCCCCATCCGATCGCCAGTAAGAGGGTCACCGCAATAATCGGCCACGCCCAAATTTGTCGACTCAAAAAACGGCGGGTCTTGGTTACGGTCCCAACCAACGAGTGTGAAGCCCAAGTCATGTGAGCGGCTACCGATGGGACATTGGATTGCGAGCGGTGAAATAATTTACGTAGATTCATCGGATTATTTACATTTGAATGCAGAGCAGACAGCCTAGCGCTTTGTCAGGATTCAAACTGGAGTGTAAGTCGCCAGAAGTTGTTTCTTGGCAAGTGATTCTGACGTCACACACCCCAATTCTAAAAAATTGTCAAAGCACCAGCACTGCACTTCCCTATCATAGTTACTCTGGAATGTGTCTGGGCGATTTTTCCTACGTATAGTTTTTGCCCGGCCCGGATATTACATCCGTTTCGTCGCGAGGCCCTTGTTACCAATATAGCTGAGCTAAGTCCTTTCGTGGCAAGGCATGTGAGGTTTGCGACCGCAGGCGTGTTTTATACACGTTGAGGCGACCACTGCTGCGCTGCGGTGCCCGGGACCGAAGCATAACGCAGCCATGAAAGGACTTGGGACGACGTAGCAGAAACGGGTGAAATATTCGGGCTAGCCCGAATATTCCATAAGCATTCAGCACCGGGTCCCAAAAGGCGATATTGGGTTACAAAATCTGGAAAATGCTCTTATGGCCATGTAAACTGGTTCCCAGGCCCTAATGAATACCGAGAGATTCAGAGGCAACTGAAGACCACCGCCTGAAGGCGGAGGGTTCGCCGACAGTCGGCTAAAGCCCGACTTTCTGGTTGTGGCTTACTTACCGCAATCGCCACGAAGTGGCGA
>JBDOMT010000490.1:0-3775 GCA_039831705.1 Pirellulales bacterium
CTTCCCAGGAAGTGTCCAAACCTAACAACTGACGATAATGCTCAGTGAGTTTGCTCATGATGAGCATTTTCGAAAAACAAACCCTCCCTGAACACCTCCCTAGCCACTAAAATCACTGAAGAACCGTTATTAAAGAAGCTCGAATTTCCAAACCCTAAAAAAGAAACGTCACAAGATGACAATACATTGAAGGACAGACAATACTGAACCTTTACCTCTATCATTTGTCATTTGCAACTTGTCATTTGCCAGCGGCCATTCAAAATTCCGTTTCAGCAACATGAAAAAACCTAACGCTTCATCTCCGAGCACCCCTATGCAGAGCACCCGCCTGTCCCTACATTTCTCCTGTCCCTACATTTCTCCTGTCCCTACATTTCTTGATCCCTACATTTCTTGATCCCTACATTTCCCCAGTGGGATTCGAATCCTGCCCCCGCTACGGCATAATGTGGACGTAAGCATTGTATAAAGCCATTCTTTCCATGTAAAATGCGGGAAGTTCGCGTTCGGAATCTGTTAGCAGATTTATGACGGGAGTGTCGAAATGCAGGACCTTTGGCCTAATGTTATTCAATTCCGTCACATTTCTTCTTTTCTTCAGCATTGTTCTCGTGCTGCATAATCTTCCTTTTTCCTGGCCGGTGAAGAAGTTCAATTTGCTCATCGCAAGCTATCTATTCTACGCGGCCTGGAATCCGCCCTTCGTAATCCTGATTTGGATATCGACTCTAGTGGATTGGTTTGCCGCATCGAGGATGGACCGAGCGAAGGGACTTGTCCAAAAACGGATGTTTTTTCTCCTTTCCCTCTTGTGCAACTTGGGACTCCTGGGCTTCTTCAAATACGGGACATTCGTGCTGGACAACTTCGTTCTCCTCGTGCGCGGACTTGGTCTCCCGTACGAGCCAGCGGCGCCAAACATTGTTCTCCCCGTAGGCATATCCTTCTACACCTTCCAGACGCTGTCATATACAATTGACGTGTATCGCGGACACACCAAGCCTTGTCGCTCATTTTTGGACTTCGCGCTTTTTGTAACTTTCTTTCCTCAACTTGTGGCGGGTCCGATAGTACGCGCCGTGGATTTCTTGCCGCAGTGCATCAAGCCACACACTGCTTCGGCAGCGCAGTTTTCCTGGGGGCTTATTTTGCTGCTGGTGGGGTTGCTCCAGAAAGTGCTTGTGGCAGACACAATCATGGCGCCTATCAGTGATGCTGTGTTTAACTGCACTGAACCTCTCGAATGGCACAACGCGTGGGCCGGTACTTTGGCCTTCTCCGTTCAAATATTCTTCGACTTCGCGGGCTATTCAACCTGTGCAATCGGCGCTGCGCTATGTTTGGGATTCGCTCTTCCAGACAACTTTCGCTACCCCTATGCCGCCATCGGGCTCTCTGACTTCTGGAGACGCTGGCACATTAGCCTTTCTTCGTGGTTGCGGGATTACTTGTACATTCCCCTAGGCGGCAACCGAACGGGCAAAGTCCGTGTACACGTTAATCTGATGGTCACGATGCTTCTCGGAGGTCTTTGGCACGGCGCTTCATGGACCTTCGTCGCTTGGGGTGGACTGCACAGTTTATATTTGATTGCCGAGCGCGTTCTAGATCGTCTTGGCCTATTACCTGGGGCTGACAGCGCGCTCTGGCGGCGTGTGCTCGCAGCAAGCCTTACCTACGGTGCTGTATGTTTCACGTGGGTTCTGTTCCGCGCCCAGTCGTTTAGTCAAGCCTACGAAATGGCAAGAAGCATGGTCGGCCTTGAACGGGCGGGAGCTGATGGAGTGCTGGGCAAACAACGGGTATTTACCACGCTCTTTGTGTGTACCTGCGTCCTCGGCTGGCACTGGCTCATGCGAGAATCCAGCCTGGAACAATTGGCTCGGAAGATACCAAGGTACGGCCAATCAATCATAATTGGAGTTCTACTACTAGTATTGCTGTGGACCTCAAGAGGAGACGTTGGACGTGCCTTCATCTATTTCCAGTTCTAATGACCGATTATCTAACATGCTTAACATACCTCGCTTCAGAGATTGGGCATTGGGCGGGATCGTCTTCTTACTTCTGCTCAGTGCAATTGAAGTTGTCACAAGAAGCTACGGGTACGAGCCGATGCCCAGAGACACTATACAGCTTTGGGCTAGGGAAAGAGAGTGTGTGTCGAAGGCAGGAAAGAATAGTGTTGCCCTCCTCGGCGCCTCTCGAATGCAGATGGGTATTGCGCCGGAAGAGTTTGAGCGCTGTCTTCCTGGGGCAGAAGTCGATATGCTTGCCATCTCAGGCAGCAGTCCAATGGCGGTGCTTGAGAATCTCGCGTGCGATGAGGAGTTTGTGGGTACTGTCATTTGCTCGATCTTTGGGTCCCGGTTCTTACCCATGAGATGGGAATCGCAAAGACCCCATGTTGCGTATTATGAAGAGGAATGGTCTGCGAGCCTTCGTTTCTCAGTCGATGTTGATGTCTTGTTGGAAGAGCGCTTGAACCTTCTCCATGAGCGTTTCTCATATCAGGTCTTATGGTCCGAACTGTTCGGAATTTCTCGTTACCTCCAGTATGGCCTTCTTAGGGCTGACCGCTTTATGGAGAGTCGACCTGACAAGTATTTTCTCGAACGGGCAAAAGAACAAGGCAGGATAGTTGCCGAGCGGGAGGCCGTTCCTCAACCTGTCGGGCGAACACCAGAAGACATGGAAGACTCTTACGCCAAGGTTGAGGATTCCGTCAGCAAGTTAATTCGGAGAGGATGCCATGTAGTTTTTGTGCGCATGCCAACCTCTGGGTGGACGTGGAAGAGAGACCAGCAGTCTTACCCTAAGAATAAATACTGGGACCGCTTTGCGCAGCAAACTTCAGCAGAGACATTTCACTTCAAAGACTACACATCCCTCAGCGGCTTCGAGTGCCCGGATGGATCACATTTGGATTACTCGGACGCCGTCCGTTTTACGCGGGCCTTCGCAGAATTGCTTCTCCAGAATCATTCCATCGTTGGCTCACAGTAAGAAGTTGTCTCTACTGAAAACTCGTATTCCTTACGATGCAATGGTTTACGAGATCGCTCTGTGGTGGAGGAATTGCCGTGTGAATCGCTGATCTGCTAGCCTCGTATCTTCTTTGGACTTCCTTTTCATCATCTTATTCATGGACTGGAGCAATCATGCGGCAATTCACCTTTCTGTTCCTCAGATTCATGGTGTCGTTCTTCAAATCCAAGACAATCTTGCAGGCGGAAAATCCGACAGCGCTCGCCGTTGAATGTGGCCGTGGCCGCGTAATCGTTGCGGCGATGGCGTGGATCTTCGGAAAGTATCGTGGCCCTGAAGAAATGCAAGAGACCGTGCTTCAGGCACAGAAGAAACTTCTCTTCGCCTGGCTGCGTTGGTTGGGCGCCGGAAAAGCTTCAAACAGAGGTCAGGAATACGCGTATCCCCGCTGCATAATGCCGCAGGAATCGCTTGAAACACCGATCGCAACATTTCTCTTTATTCCGCACTTCCGACACCATCACGCTCATAGGTTCACACGACAAAGAAGTTGATGGCAAGAACAGCCAGCTCACCATCAACGACATCATCCGATGGTTTTAAACACGTACTTGATTTTGATCTTGGCAGCACTGAAAACACCGATGTTTGCAGAGATTTAATCTCTTGGGGTCTAATTCCCCGCCGCTTGCGGCGCTAACGAAGTGGAGAGGTGGTATATTGCTCATGTGAGCGAATATATCCACAAGAGTCATAATGTTTCGGTATTGCTATATCACCTGGT
>JBDOMT010000339.1:0-16958 GCA_039831705.1 Pirellulales bacterium
AAAACGGCTGCTGTCGACGCTGCGCGGCTAAAATATCTGTAATGTATCTATTCCGTGGGCTCTCGCCCACGGCTAAACGATGTCGCCGCTGCGCGGCTATTATGTCCGCTTTGCCCGGTATCGAAGTACGCTTCCGTAGCCTAGTTCTACTGAAGTGATCGCCTGAAGACGAGGGTTTTTAGATCCCAGTAGGAGACAATAAATATAACGCAGAGACGCTGAGGACTCTGAGAACCGCAGAGGAGGGAATAGCTAAACTCTGCGTACCTCTGCGTCCTCTGCGTTGAGTAGATGGTATCGAATCGAAATCCCGGTAACTCATGTCTATTTTACAATGAGTCTATTCGTCCTACTTTATCTTGTAAAAATCAGCTGCTTTGCTAGCTTAAAAGGCATCGGCGAATGAGTAGCCGATACCATGCGTTGGTCGGTCCAGGAAAAAATTGCCGAATACCAAAGAACGTGTTTCGGTCAGGCTGGCTATTCCTGTGTGGACATCATTTCCCATACCGAGCGATAAGCACCTTGGGCGGTGAAATAATCGATGAGTGCCAAATAAAAAGGGTGGGCGCCCAATAGTGCACTGTCGCCGATAACTATCAGCTTACGCCGAGCCCGTGTCAGTGCAACGTTCATTCGACGGGTATCGGCAAGAAAGCCGATCTCGCCTTCGCGGTTCGATCGGACCAGAGAGATGACCATCGCTTCTTTTTCTCTGCCCTGAAAACCATCCACCGTATCGATTTCCATATCTCGATGCTTAGCCTGCTCGCGCAGCCAGCGAACCTGGGCAGCATAAGGAGCAATGACCCCAATCTGTGATGCTGGCAGACCGGCATCAAGCAGCAGCTTGACCTGTGAAAGAGCCAGTCGACCCTCTTGAGGATTCCGTTTACTGGATCCTTCAGGTTCTAACTCTTCGTGATAATCAGCACCCGCCGTGTCGATAAACAACAGCGGCATGTCACAGAAAGGAGAATTCTCGATTTCTGGCAAGTCGGTGAGCCGATGCGCGATTACCGAAGGATCGGCTGTCAGCGAGTCGCCGTAAAATTGCAACGATGAAAACCGCATGATCTGCTCGTGCATGCGATATTGAACCTGCAACTGCCGAGTGACAGTATCTCCATGCGTTTCAACGAGCCGCTGCATCATGCTCCTCTGGTAACCTTCCGCAGCCGCCTCGCTGGAAAGCACCGTGGGTGGAAGCTGGCAGTGATCGCCGGCAAATAGCACCTTGGTGCCACGTAGAATGGGCGCCCAGCAACCCGATTCCGTACTTTGGCACGCCTCGTCGATAACAACCCAGTCGAATTGTCGATCGCCAAGAATCGAATTATCGATCGTCGTTGTGGCACAAATCACGTCGGCAGCGGCAAGTACTTGTTGGATGGTATCTTTTTCCAATCGACGGGCCTCTGCTTTTAAATGTTTGGCTTCGCGCCGCATGTCTTGCTTGGCACCGCGAGTTGGTCTGGCCCGTGTGAAGCGATCTGCTTTGCGATAAAGCATTTCAGCTTCACGACGTAGCTGTTTCACCCATCGAGCGTTATCATGCTGTTCGACCAGGGCATCCAGCGTGTGACTACGTAATTCGCTTTTAACCCTTGCAGGATGCCCCAACCGAACTGGACACAGATTTAGGGCGATCAAACGCTCAAGCATATTGTCGACTGCTGTATTGCTGGGTGCACACGCCAATACTTTCTCGCCACGTAAGATCGCCTGCCGAATGAACTCAACCACAGAGGTAGTCTTGCCGGTCCCAGGGGGACCGTGAATGATTGCGAAATCTTCGGCCGATAAAGCGAATGCAATCGCTTGTCGCTGCAATAGGTTTAATTCATGGCTTGAATGACGACCAAATGCAAGAACGGGAAGCTTGCCAAAACGGGCCATGCGTGGCCGGTTGTCGGCAGGACTGGATTGACCCAGCAAAATCTGTCGTAGCACTCCCATTCGGCCACTTGCCATCCTGACTGCTTGCAGGGCAGACCGTTCACGATTGCGAGTCACCTCGTCCGCAGCAAGTCCTAAATCATACAACTCGTCTTCGATCCAGCCATCAACGGCGACTTGAATGGAACGGACATTGCGGGCACTTACCACACCACTGATCGTGAGTCCATTGTCGAGCGAAGACAGAATCACCGGCGCACCGGTCCGCAATCGATTCCACGGCAAGTTGAGTGTCCGGTTGCGTTTGACGAAGGTAAACAGATGACGACCTCCCAAGCCTATTTGATGATCATCGATCGCCAAATCGATCAGAGTATCGCCACTGAGTTCGGCCGATTTTCGCGTTTGCACTTTACGCCGATCGGCAAAACGCTGGGCTTCAGCCTCAGATTCCATCTCCAGCCAACGATCAAGTCGTTCAAAATAACAGTCTTCGACGATAGTTCTATCTCCCAGTACAACATTAGCAGACGAATTTCAGTAATGCTTAAGCATCCAGTGAGTCGTTGTGTTATTATTCACCAATCACCTCATGCTTCGCGGTAAACGAGAACCCCATGCAAAACTCATGGCAACAACAATTAATCGACGCGGCCCTTTCGGTGCGTGCCCGTGCCTACGCCCCTTATTCTAACTTCCATGTGGGCGCAGCGGTATTGACTGAGGATGGAGAAATATTCTCGGGCGTGAATGTGGAAAATGCCTCCTATGGGCTCACTCTGTGCGCTGAGCGAGTCGCTGTGACGACAGCGGTTGCCAGCGGTTGCCGTGAGCTCAAAGCGGTCGTGGTCGCCACTTCGGGAGGCCATTCACCGTGCGGCGCATGCCGTCAAGTATTAGCAGAGTTTGGTGGCCAGATGCAGGTATTGCTGGTCGACGCCGACAACCATGAGTCGGTGCGCAAATTTACACTGGATGAATTGCTGCCTGGCCAGTTTCGACTGGAGCCATAGCGGTGTCCAAGTTAGATTTGGCGCATTATGAAACCGGAGACATCGTTCTGTGGCGGGCGATATCTTCGGGTTGCAGAGCAGCCAGATAGGGAAGATTACGGTACATATCTTCGTAATCCAAACCATAGCCGACGACAAATTCATCCGGGATTTTGAAAGCGACATAGTCCGGTTCGTAGTCAACTTCCTGCCGCCCCTCCTTGCTTAGCAATACGGCGGAGCGAATAGAATTGGGCCCTAACTCATGCATCTTTTCCACCACTCGGGTCAAAGTGTGGCCGGTGTCAAAGATGTCGTCCACCAGCAGTACGTCGCGACCACTAATGTCGAGCATCAACTCAGAGTTGATGACCAGATCGCCCCGCTCAGTTGTCGCTCCCCGGTAACTGCTGGCTTGGATCACGCCTACCCGCATCGGCTGCTCGAGCAAGCGAATGAGATCAGCCAGCAATACCACACTCCCAGTCAGCACACCCACGATCGTTAACTGTCGGCCTTCGAAAGATTCCTCGATGTCCTGCGCCATCTGCGCCACCCCATCGTGCAGGTCTTCTTTGCTAAGTAAAGTTTTCATGGTGATTTCCGTATGTTGCAAAGTTATGGTTATGGTTATGGTTTTCTATAACATGATACTCGCCATACTGGCAGTCATGAACGATGCAAGGGTGCCTCCCAGCATGGCGCGCAACCCCAATTTGGCCAAGTCGCCACGCCGCTCTGGCGAAATGCCACCGATGCCGCCAAGTTGAATTCCAATGGAACTGAAGTTGGCAAATCCGCATAATGCGTAGGTGAGGATGATCCGAGAACGATCACTGATCTGCACCACACTGTCTGCAGCACTCCACTCTTGCAACCGGCCGTAGGCTACGAACTCATTGGTTCCCATTTTCAGTCCCATCAGTTGGCCTGCTTCCTGGCAGTCGGGCCACTGAATACCAATGACCCAAGCAAATGGAGCGAAAAGCATTCCCAACAGAGCTTCGATGGACCAGATCGGTTCACCCCCTTCGGCAACGTATCCAAACTGAATGCTCACCCAGCCAATGAGAGCGTTGACCACTGCGATCAATGCTAAAAAAACAATGAGCATCGCACCCACATTCAACGCTAATTGAAGCCCACTGGTGGTGCCGACAGCGATGGCTTCCAACACATTCACGCTCTTATCTTCTACATCCAAACGGACGTGCCCCAACGTTTTGGGTTGATCGACCTCGGGCTGCATTACCTTGGCCAAAATCAGCGCGCCTGGAGCGGAAATAACTGAAGCGGACAGCAAATGGGCCGCATCGAACCCCATCGACACTAACGCGCCCAAGACTCCACCAGCCATGGTGGCGAATCCGCCTACCATCACCGCATTGAGTTCTGACATGGTCATGCTGCTGATGTAAGGACGAATGACCAAGGGAGCTTCAGTCTGCCCGACAAAAATATTGGCCGCCGAGGATAGAGTTTCTGCCCCCGAAGTGCCCAAGGTTTTTTGCATCAAGACGGCCATGAGCCCGACCACTTTTTGCATGATACCGTAGTAATAAAATATCGACATGAAGGCAGAAAAGAACACGATGGTGGGCAACACCTTAAAAGCAAAAAAGTGTTCTTCATATCCAGCCCCGAACATGAACTGAGAACCTGCATCGACGCAATTGAGCAGACTGACAAAGATACCGTCAAATATGCGAAAGATACCTTTCCCCACACTGGTACGCAAAATTACCAAGGCAAAGGAAAACTGCAACAGCAAGCCACAAAGAACCACCCGCCACGGAAAGCGACGCTTATTCGAACTCATCAGCCAGGCCAGGCTGATCATCACGACAAGGCCAAGAAAGCCAATATACTGGTTCATGTCAACTCTATGGGAAAAGTACTAAGGAGCTACCCTGCCATATTCCAGAGTGCCTTCCATTTACGACATCGAAATCGGGATCAAATTTCAGTCTGCTTCGATTTCGACAATCTCTAGTTGATGAAAGATCCGGCTTAACCTGGGTCGACCGTGTTAAAAATACGATCGCCTGCGTCACCCAGACCTGGCACAATAAATTTATTCTCGTTGAGTTCTGGGTCGATCTGGCAGATATAGATTTGAGCTTCGGGAAATTGTGCGGCAACCTCGTCGACTCCTTCTCGGGAGGCAATAAGAGACAACACTTTCACCTGCGTAACACCCCATTCACGCAGGGTCATCAGAGCGGCCATCACCGAACCACCGGTAGCCAGCATCGGATCAACAATCATCCCCACATCCACGGGCCGTTGAGAAGGTAGCTTGTCGTAATAACGGACAGGCTGCGCGGTTGCTTCATCTCGGTAGAGTCCCAAATGCCAGACCTCAGCCATCGGCAACAAGTCGAGTACTTGATCGACCATGCTCAGGCCTGCACGCAAGATGGGGACCAATCCAACACGGCCATCGATTTTCACTCCGTCGGCTTCGGAAAGAGGCGTTTGCACCTTGGTCGCACATACGGGCAAATCCTTGGTAGCTTCGTAGGCCAATAACATGGTCAGTCGTCGAACCGACATACGGAACACGTTGGATGGAGTGTCTTTATCTCGCATCCGTGTGAGATGGTACTGAATCAGCGGATGCTCAACCTGAATAATACCTCCCGTGCTTGCACCCTCTGAGCCCAAGCTGGCGCACTCCGACTTGGTATCCTGTGATTTTGCATCGTCTGGGAGAGATTCACCGGAGGGGGTATTCCGATCGGTCGTGGTGGCGGTTGCCATTGGATAGCACCTCGTTAAGTGGAGACTAGAAGATGGGTCTCCATTCTAATGAGAGCAGGACCTGTTGAGAAGCAGTTTCGCAGGTGTGATGTGGTGAAAATTAGAGAAGAATCACGAATCCATGAGCTAACCCGGATATTTTACCCGTTTCTGCTACGGCGTCCCAAGTCCTTCCGTGGCTGCGTTATGTTTCCGCTCGCGATCCTCAACGTGTATAAAGTCGCAAACCTCACATGCCTTGCCACAAAAGGACTCGACCATTTCCTCAGTTGGCTACGGGGCCTCGCGACGAAACGGATGAAATATCCGGGCTAAAACACAAGTTAAACCGACTAACCAGCAAAGATTACCAATGCAGGCTGGAATGAACCCCGTAGGCCAAACAAACCCTACGCTGTTCCGACAGCACCGCGTAAGGCTTTGCAACTGAAATACCAGCACAAAGCGTCAGAGAGCGGGTCCACGCGGTTGCCAAAGACTCACCCACTGGCGATCGTGCTGATATTACAGACTTGGCAATACTACGGGCTGAAGCGCCCTGCTCTGGCCTACCGGGGTTGGTAGAAATCGGCAGCCACATCCACGGGCTTGGTGATCACCGAGACGCCTTCTGCCGTTTCGGTACGGCGCAGTATCGTTACCAGACTTACCCCAGCCGGATAGCTTTTAACCGTATTGTCCTTGAGCATCGCCACCAATCTTTTTCTCTCGGATGCAAAGATGGTTTCCAAAATCTTGTTGAGTGGCCCCGGCGGAACACTCAAATCGGTGCCATGATCTCCACTCGTCCGTCCACGTCGTCGATTGCGGCGGCGCAGTTGACGAATGAGCGGAAAGAGGTGCGAATTGAAATGCGAACAAAGCAGTTCTTCGGTTGGAAGTGTTTGCCAAAGCCTCCGAAATCGCTGCATGTCATAGCGTCGATAGTGCCCAAAACTCTCATCATGGGCGCTCCAAAGTTCCATGTTGGCAGGCACGGTCATGAGGAAATGAGTCCCTGGTGCGGTGTGTGCAAATAGTTTCGACAGCAATTCGAAGTCGTCAGCCACATGTTCCAACACATCCATCAACATGACCAAACGCACTTTGGGCAGTACTTCCTGAAGCTGCTCTTCCGGGACACCACAGAAAAATTGTACTTCAGGATGACTCTGCCGAGCCAACACGATTGCCTGATCCGACGTATCGATGCCAAGACAACGGTAATCTCTGGTAAGTGCCCCGATGTTGCCACCGGTACCACAGCCAACATCGAGAATCATCGTTTCGGGGAATGGGGGAATCAACTCCCGCACCAGTGCGTGCATGATACGCCGCCGGGCCACAAACCACCAATGGCGACATTCTACATCGGCATGAAGTTGATACTGCTGGTGCTGCATCAGTGACTCTTGGGTAGTGAGGAATCAATAGTACGAACTGGAAAATTCTGGACCGTCAACGAATGGAGCGTTCGCTGATAGACAACCGCATGGTCATCACGGTATGTTTCTCGCCAAGATCTGCGTAAGGCCAATTGCCAGGCAAGAGACGATTTAGGAGGAACGCAGATAACTTCCACACCCTGCTCGGCTAAAGTCCGTTCCCAGTCACCGCGTACTGCCATCAGATCCTGATACTCCATGAGGTGCTGCTGACCCTGAACTTCCGCCCGGTCGTCCAGCCAATTTTTTACTTTGGGCCAGCCATACCATGTCAACCATCCTCCCCAATCATGGTGATGAAATACCCGTTTGTCCCCATGTTCATCGATCACATGTCGCAACGCTGCGGTAGGGATGTGCTGTGGATCATGGTACGAATAATCATTGCACCACCTGGACCAGGCCAGCAACAGGATACAAGCCATCGCAGCCACGATCGACGAGGACCGCGTAGACGGTTTGCTCAATGCCAACCTCAACTCCGGCGAAATTTTCAGATTTTGACTGTGGCCAGTCAGCAAATTTTTCAAGTAGGGCATACCGACCGAAAGACGGGCCAATAGGGGAATGGTGACAACCACCCAGAGTGGCATGTAGCGTTGACTAGTCAAACCAAAATGGAGCCAGAGCATGCACAGGCCCAAGGCCATCAGGCTGGGTCGACTGCGACTCAGGGCCAACAGAACCGGCAATAAAAGCAACAGCAACTCTAGCCGAAACGCACCCAACACATGGAAATCGGGCGAATGCCATTCGCCATTGAATTGCATGAAAAAGGGATTGCCCAAGAGCTGAAATATCCAGGTATAAATCTTCCAACCGTAGGGGTTAACCAAAGTGCAAGCCCAAGCGGCGATCGTCAATGGAATCAGATGCAACATTCGAGCGTGCGCGCCAACCCGATCGTTGCCATGTGGAATGCCCAAGGTCAATGCGCCTTCAATGAGCACTGCAACGACCAACATCATCAAACCGGCCAGGAATCCGCCATGGGTATTCACCCACACCAGCATCAAAGGCAATAACCATAGTGTCCTCCGAAACGAACACACCCCCCGATGATAGCGGTCGAGCGTTGATGCGACGACCATCACTCCCAGGATAGTAAACACATTGGGTCGCGCAACAAAAGAAGAAGAAATACCTAATGTCGCCAAAAAAGTCCAAAACAAAGCCAGTGGCCAAGGGATACCGTCACTGGAAAGTAGGCGGTAGAGATGCCGCAAAATTAATGCAAGCAGGATCGTCGTTACCGCTGCGATCCCCTCCAAGCCTCCCCATTTCCAACCACTCCAAAGAGCCAGATCACCAAGCCACTGATTGGTCCTCCAGGTGGCTTCCACTCGATTCCATGTGAATGGATCATGGGTTAGCCAGGCCCCTTCCGCCAGCATGGCGTCTACATTGCGCAGATGCCAACCAACTCCCGGATCGTCCAACATACTTCCCTGGGACCGATGAATGATGGCAAATAACAATAAGACGAACAACCAATCCGCCATGCCCGGGCGTAGCGATAGCCAGCCGGAAAAATCTCCTCGGTTCGATGCAACGCTGTTTTCTGCCTGTGAGAAGGCCCGTAGATTCATGAACAATTGTAGCTCGACAGATCATCCCACAAATAAAAAGAGCTCGGCAGATTCGCGAGAAACCATGAGGACTGTCGCGATTGTACGGGTTAGGAACTGGAGTCTGTTTGACTGTTCTCCCAGGTACCGTAGGGTTGTCAAGAATTCCCGTCGGGAATGCCCATACGGATGGTGGGAAAATTGAATGAGCTACTCATTCACGTGGGTGGCACCGACAGTCGTTCGGAGTGGATTTTGCCTGCGAGAATGCTTATTCGAACGATTGTCGGTGCCACCCAAAAAACATCAACACACATAGATATTGCTTGGCCTTGCTAAATCGTAATAACAAAACGAACCCAACCATGCCACCGGTCACGATTGTCATTCCGTGCTATAACGAAGCGACCCGCATGGATGTGGAGGCCTACGTCCGTTACTTGCTGCAAGAACCACTCAGCCAGCTATTATTCGTCGACGACGGCAGTACCGACGGCACACCCGACCTGCTTCAGGATCTGTGCGACTGCAATCCCGACCATTGCCAACTGTTAAAACTGCAAAGCAATGGCGGCAAGGCAGAAGCGGTAAGGCAAGGTGTCTTGCACGCACTCCAAGGTCAGCCTCAATACATCGGATACTGGGATGCCGATCTGGCAACTCCCCTGGATGTGATCGACGACTTTTTTCATCATCTCCAGCGCCATCCCGAATTTCGGTTGATCATGGGAGCACGAGTCTGCCTGCTGGGAAGATCGGTCAAACGCCACCCGGCCCGCCACTACCTGGGACGTCTGTTTGCCGCGGCCGCTTCCTTCACCCTCCGCCTACCGGTCTATGATACGCAATGTGGAGCCAAGCTCTTTCGTGTCACTGACAACTTCGCATCTCTTTTTCAGCAGCCCTTTGTCAGCCAATGGATTTTCGACGTCGAAATTTTGGCCCGTCTGGCCACCCTCGTGCATACCCATGGCGAACCACCCTTATCCACGTCCATTTACGAATGGCCCTTACAACAATGGCACGACGTGCATGGCTCAAAAGTTCGAACAACCGACTTCCTGGGAGCAGCTTTCAACCTGCTGTCGATCTACCGGCGTTACCGGCATCTGCCATTGGCAAATCAGAATTACCTTGAGCTTGGTCCGGTTGCGATCAGCACCGTTAAGCAAGATATCGCCCCAGTTGATCGAAAAACTACAAAACCAAAGAAAGAAGTCACTCGCCAACGGCAACAGACCGACTCGGTGGCCTAAGATTCACGTTTTGGTTCGCTGGACCAGCTTTGTTTGAGTGGTTTGTTTGCCACACAGTGGCGGAAGCGCGCAACACTATCCCGACACGATCCCATCCACCGCCGCATTAAAATCGTCAATCAGTCGTCCGAGCACTTCATGAGTCATGGTTGCCGATACCTGCGTGCGTGGATGATCCGGGGACTTTTCGTATCGATGCAGCGTGACAGCGCCGCCGCGCTCGATCAGCAGCTCATAGTAGCGCAATCCATTGTCGTCTGCCTGAGGTGGATTGCTGCGCATTTGGACGACACACTTTTCAGTATCTGCTTCGACCGGTGAAATTGGCTCCAGCAGGTAGGTCAATCGCCGGCACAGCGTCTGGCTGGCGTCTCGTAACGTACCGATCGACACGGCTGCCAGTTCATCCGACTGCAACGACAACTCTGTGAGCGAAACGGCCATTGCGCCACTTTGTAGAATCTTGCAAGAAGCTTGACGTCTGCCCTCGCAAGCGCTTACCGGATGAGGCGACGTTGCAGCAGACACGCTTCCCTGAACGGTCGACACGGCGACTTGTATTTTCTTGGCAAGACTCATGCGGCAGCCTCTCCATCTTTATCTTTTGAGATATACTTATCTGTCTCTGGATCAGGCTCCACCGTTTCCAACTGGTGCTCGGAGCCATCGTATGAGAGCACCGTCTGCTTCCCCTGCAATACCGTGGCCAGATGGACCGGCCTTTTCCATAGCTGTTGCAAATTTTCCAGGGTGTCATTGGCGTAATCGAGTTGCAATTCCACCCCCATGTAAGTGTGCTGCAGATACAACTCTCCACGATTTCGATAATTGCCATCGAGCACCGCAATCGTCGGCTGACCCCGATTGGTCAAACTTTGTAGCAACTGTTGTTTGATTTTAGGAAATTCACGACTTTCAATTTCATACGCCTCGGTACCGGGGTTGTAGCCAAAACGAAAAAGCTTGTGCTCGCGAACAAAATCGAGAGTCAAAAATTCATCGATAAAAGTTAAGTCGTTATGGATGCGGCGTACTTCAAATATTTTCTCCCGTCCCAGGCCCGCTCGCGTATTCCACTCTTGCCGTTTTTTGAAATCGTCACAGCGGTCGTACTCTGGGCCAAACGCACCCCGGTTCCAACGATCTTCAATGTGGCGGAACAGTTCGATGCCAACCTTATAGGGATTAAGCTGAGTGGGTGAACTGGCCAGGGTGCCGCTATGGTGATCACAGTAGTTCACAACATTCGCCGCAGTCACCCCCCATTGGATCATGATGGTCGAGTGCCAATAACTGGCCCACCCCTCATTCATGATTTTGGTTTGTGCCTGCGGAGCAAAATAATAGGCTTCGTCACGCAGGATCGTCAACGCGTCTGCCTGCCAGTCTTCAAGCGGTGCGTGTTCCAATAGAAATTGCATCACATCCCGCTCAGGATGTTCAGGAAAAGTTAGTGTGGACTGCTCACGGGATACTTGTTCCGCTTTGGCCCGTAATACTTCGGGGGGATTGATATACGGCTGCATGTACTGTTTGGCTCGGAAGCGAGCCAATTCGGGAGGAGATTCCCTGGATGATGAACGGGCAAAATCTTGCCGGTCAACCTGCCTGTGCCGCTGGATGAAAGGTCGATGGATGTCGATTAAATCCTCAAGACTCAGACAGGTGTCAATAAAATCTTCTACTTTCTCCACGCCCACGCGATCCATGGAACGGCGTACTCGGGTGCCATGATTGGCCATCTCATCCATCATTTTGCGATGGGTATGGGCAAACCACAGGTTGTTCTTGAAAAAATCTGAATGTCCATAAACATGCGCCATTACCAATTTTTGGTCGAACGGAGCATTGGACCGCATCAGATAGGCGTAGCAGGGGTTGTTATTGATGACCATTTCATAGATTTTCTGCAAACCATACTGGTACCCCTTGCTGAGCTGCTCATACTCCATACCGAAACGCCAATGTGGATAACGAGTAGGAAAACCTCCCCGAGCAGCAATCGCATTGAGCTGGTCCGCATCGACCAGTTCGAAAATTGTTGGGAAAAAATCGAGCCCACAATCGCGTGCATACGCCTCAACCTCCACCTGCATGGCAGCCAATTCGGGCGTCAATTGTCCGGGAGTCAAGTTAGGCATTCACCACCCCTTCCCCAAAAATTCTTTGATTGACTGACAAATGCCTTCTTTGTCCTGAATCTCCGAAAGGACCAGCGACTCCTGGTCGTTGAACTTTTTGCGCAGCGCGTCGATGTAGTCACCGCTGCCGTAGGGGCTTTCGACCTGCCCGTAGCAGAACAGATTGACGATTGACAACAAATTTTCTTGCAGCATCTCAAAAGCCTTGCGATTGTCGTCGCCCCAATTGTCTCCGTCAGAAAATTGGAAACAGTAAATATTCCAATCCTGCGGCGGAAACGATTTATCAATGAGGTCGGCACAAACCTGATAGGCCGAACTGATGCGAGTGCCGCCGCTTTCACGGGTGTGATAAAAAGTTTGTTGATCGACTTCCTTGGCCACCGCATCGTGGATGATGTACCGTGTTTCAATGCCCTGGTATTGGCTTGCCAACCAGGTATCGAGCCAAAATGCTTCGGTGCGAACGATGTCTTTCTGGATGTCGGTCATAGAACCCGAGACATCCATCATATAAATCACCGCTGCATTGACCTGAGGTTGGGGTACTTCGTTCCACGACCGGTAACGCAAATCGGCCTTAATCGGCACCACGCAGGGATCACCGGGTTGGTAGGTACCGGTGGAAATCTGTCGCCGCAAGGCACGCAGATAAGATCGCTTGAAGTGCCTCAGAGATTCGGGACCGGTTTGACGAATGCTGTTGTATTTTGATTTTTCCGCAATAATATTGGCCGTTCCTTTGGGCTCAATGCGCGGCAGTTCGAGTTCATCGCCAAGCATCTGTGCCAATTCATCCAGTGAAACCTCAACTTCCATCAAATGACCGTCGCCCGGTCCAGACCCCGCACTACCTGCGCCTGTTGGACCTTCCCCCGGTTTGCCCACCGTATCGCCCTCTTGCCCATCTCCTTGCCCGACACCTCCTGAACCATTTTTACCGAAGCGAAAACGGGGCACTTCCAGTTGGGGCACGGGAATACTTACCAAATCACCACCTCGACGGCCAATCATCTCGCCATAGGTAATGTATTTGCGCAGATTCTCCCGAATCCGACCACGG
Source organism: Pirellulales bacterium (assembly GCA_039831705.1). Taxonomy (GTDB): domain Bacteria; phylum Planctomycetota; class Planctomycetia; order Pirellulales; family Lacipirellulaceae; genus JAJRWS01. The sequence goes on from JBDOMT010000339.1 coordinate 13,107, forward strand.
ACAATCTCTTTAAATCGACGGCGGTCTCGTTGGATATTCATTTAACTCAACTACCACCCGCTAAAGCAGGTGGGTTAAAAAGTTTTGTGAGCTACGGATTGAAGTACTTCACTCACGAGGGTGGCACCGACAGTCGTTCGGAGTGAACATTGCCTGTGCGCAAACTTACTCGAACGATTGTCGGTGTGCGCAGCACAAGAGGCCAGTAACCTCAAGCTCCTCCTGTGCTACGCACTCAGGCATCGGTCCACATGTCCCTCTCGCCAAAAAACCATTCTGCGGACCAGTGTCGGTGCCAATCAAAAATATCAATACACCTAATACGCTTGGCCTTACTTCATTAAAATCCTAAAGGTTTCGCCACAGGCGAGGGTTTTAGACCCATTGCGGAGACAATAACCAGCGTCTAGTAACTAGCGACTATTTCACTCTTTTACATCTCCCCGGGCGAAAATACTTGCCACATAGTTCAGCACGTCAGTGGCGCTTTCGTCGTCGTAGCCGTGGTCACGAATTAATCGGCTTTTGACGACGTCGATTTTTTGTTGGGTTTCTGCATCCACCACATTCGAAACCAGGCTGGTGAGCTTGATCGAATCTTTTTGATCTTCAAATAATTTCAATTCCAGCGCTTGGTAGAGCCTTTCATTGGTCTTGTAGTCAAATTTTTTCCCATCGATCGACAACGCGCCAATGTAGTTCATGATTTCGCGACGAAAATCATCTTTGCGACTCTCCGGAATATCGATTTTATCCTCCACCGATCGCATCAACCGTTCATCCGGTTCGTCGTACTGACCGGTGAAAGGATTTTTGACTTTCTCTTTCTGGGTGTAAGCCTTCACATGGTCGATGTAGTTTCCGCAGAGACGGGCTAAGGCATCTTCGTCTGCAGCGATCGCCCGCTGAACCTCGTTTTTCACAACATTTTCATACTCTTCTTTCACCACATCGAGTAAATCTCGATACTCCTGTTTGACTTCTTCGTTATTGATCAGACTGTGATGTTTCAACCCGCCCGCCAATTCATTCAGCACCATGAACGGGTTAACCGAGCGCGCATTGGGGTGCGACACCAGCGCATTGGAGAGTTTGTCTTGGACGTATCGAGGGGAGATGCCCATCAACCCTTCATTCACCGCCTGTTCACGTAATTCGGCAATGTTTTCCTCGGTAAATCCTGGTAGCGTTTTACCGTTGTAGAGCTTTAGTTTTTGTAACCGTGTCAAACCCGCATGCTTGGGTTCTTCCAATCGAGTCAGCAGAGACCACATGGCCGCCATCTCGATGGTGTGTGGAGCGATGTGCTTGTTCTTAACGGTTTTCTGATTGTAATCTTTTTCATAAATGGCAATTTCATGTTCCAACATGGTGACATAAGGAATATCAATTTTGACCGTTCTGTCACGCAATGCCTCCATAAATTCGTTGTTCTGCAAGCGTTTGTATTCTGGTTCGTTGGTATGGCCGATGATGACTTCATCGATGTCGGTTTGGGCAAATTTCTTTGGTTTGATGCAGTGTTCCTGGCTGGCGCCCAGCAAGTCGTACAAAAAGGCAACGTCCAGTTTGAGTACTTCCACAAATTCAATCAGTCCTCGATTGGCCACATTGAACTCACCATCGAAGTTGAACGCACGTGGGTCGCTGTCACTGCCATACTCGGCAATCTTGCGATAGTTGATGTCACCCGTCAGTTCCGTTGCGTCTTGATTCTTTTCATCCTTGGGTTGAAACGTACCAATTCCGACTCGATCTTTTTCGCTGATAAGGACACGCTTCACACGTACATCCTGAACCACGCGAGTCCAATCTCCGTCGTACTTCTTTAGTTTTTCTTGGTACATGAACCGGCAAAATGGATCCAACTCGCCACGGATACGCACTTGGAACCGGTCGTCCGCATCCGATTCGCTACTACCGTCTTCGTTGAGCTTGCCGGCAATTTCCTCTCGAAATTGCTCTGGTATAAGATGGAGCGGTTCCTCATTCATGGGGCACCAATGGGTGAACTCAGGATTCTCATCATCCACCCAACCGAGTGTGTAGAGGGCCCCTTCGTCGGTAGTAGAGTATCGCTCCAAGCCCTGCTTGAGCAGGCGAACAATCGTACTTTTGCTGCTTCCAACGGGTCCGTGCAGCAACAGAACTCTTTTTTCAATACCATATTCAAGTGCTGCACTTTTCAATGCATTGACCAACTTATGCAGCGGACCGCGTAGGCCAAATACGGCATCGCGTCCAGCGCTCGTGGGATCGTCGAAAAATCGATAATGATGCTCCTGCTCACGCCCTTTATCCACGACCTCTACCCCGTAGGAGAGAATCATGTCATACAACCGCTGGTAGGCAGTGCGTGTGACTCGAGGGTTCCGTCGAACAATATCGAGGTACTCCTCGAAGTTTCCAACCCAATTTTTGCGACGAAATTGATCTCGATCTTGGCGATCGGAAACCATTGAAACTATCTCGCGTCCGTTGGCCATAGTCTCTCTCCTCGTACACCATAGAAAATCGATCGACACATCAGAACGGCACCTACGTAATTTCTGGAATTCAGAATAACTCAGTGTGGTCATTAACAGGTGTATCCATTCCCAGGGATGGCCCTGACAAATGTCTATGCAAGAGTCCGTGAATAAATTTCCACAGCTATTACGGTCTCCCGTAGCATGCCGAAACAAGAGAGCAGAGTTTGTCAACGCAAGCCAGCGAAATGACTGGATCGCATCTGCCAGAAGGCACACACCTGAGCAAAGGTTGGCAAAGAACACATAAAAAGATTGGCATCTACCTTTAGTATTTGTCAAAAATTACCTGGGGGCAAGAAAAAATTCTCAGTAAAATGGCCCCTTACCCCTAATTTGAGGGTGCTAAAGTACCTGCCTGTAAACAGTGGCTGGGAGCTGTTTTGCGTGACGAATTTCAACGGGCCAGGTTCAAATCAACTTGTAATAAGACCGAAATGGACAGTTCTTGGGCTAGCACTGATAGCGACGGAAAGCAGCCAAATAAGCGACCTGTAAAACTTTGACGATTAAATCGATTTTAACGAAAGATCTGACTTTGTCGGTCCGATAACTCTCTTACGTGCTAGTTCCGGGGGGGCTACCAAGACGTCCGTATTCGAATTGCTGCTGTGCTCACACACGGATCTCGACTTATCGGACGTCGAATGCATAGAAGTTGCCATGCCACTTGGCTTGCTACTTCAGGGGATTGCCCCCCAAGGAATTGTCGATGAAACACTCCCTGGCGATACGACCCGTTGATCTATCTCTTTTTCTGGCAATGCTGGGAATTCTTGCCTGCTTTCAGCCCGTTTTGGCACACTCTACGGGCCAGCAGCATGTTCACTTTCAGAAGCCCCGTTCCCAAAAGTCTGCGGGAACCGCATCCAATCAGAAACTCCTTTTCCAATCTGCAAGTCAGGAGAATACTCCACGGCCAGAGTCTTCGAGCAGACATGTCCGCAAAACAAGAGCCGAACAACCACAACCATCTGCCCACCAAAACCCTCTGCGAAATCGACCTTCACCCGATCAGAGACAAGACACGTCCGCAGAGAGTACCCAAGAAAAAATAGACAGCGTGCCAAAAAAGAATCGACCGGCTCGCCCCAGCAGGCAGGTCGAATTGGCTTCTCATGGTGAACCCGTACCGGATCGTTCAAGCACTCATGATCCATTTCCAGTTACTCACATTGCCAGAAAGCTCCAACAACACCGCCAGATACGTCACACGGATCAGGTAGCTCCTGTCGCCCATGGTGAGATCGTGTACGAATCGGGATTGTCCGGTGCTTGTGACTACTGCGGTAGTGAAGGGGCCTGTGAGCCAAGCTGCGGTTTG
>JBDOMT010000500.1:0-3755 GCA_039831705.1 Pirellulales bacterium
CTCGGCTCGTTGAATCACGGAAGCAAGGCCGCTGGGCCTACTTTCGGCTCGCCGACGACGATGCACCACAGCCTGCACACGAGGTCCTGGAGATAATCCTTGCTTCTCTAAGCAGTGATAAACAAGCCAAGGCCGACCAGAAGTCCCTCAAAACTGTCCTCAAAATTGAACCGGAGGAACTCTGTCGACAGCAGAGTCAATGCAAATGCTGAAATTACTGTTCCTATGCACCGGCAACTCGTGTCGTAGCCAATTGGCTGAGGGTTGGGCTCGTCATCTTAAGGCGGACACAATCGAAGCCTATTCGGCAGGAATTGAAACGCATGGGCTCAATCCTCATGCTGTGAAGGTCATGGCTGAGGCTGGTGTCGATATCACGAGCCAAAAGTCACAGCACGTAGATGAGTTCAAGCAGACCGATTTCGATTACGTGGTGACTGTCTGTGACAACGCAGCCGAATCATGTCCGGTGTTCTCAGGAAACGCCAAAGTAGTTCACCAACCCTTTGATGACCCGCCACGTCTTGCTCGTGAAGCAACCAATGAAGAAGAGGGCCTTGCCCATTACCGACGAGTCCGCGATGAAATACGCGATTATGTGGCATCGCTACCCAATACTTTGGAGAGTACAAATCATGAATGAAGCCACGCCTACCGTAAGTGAGTCGCTTGGTTGCCCGAATGGCAGGCTAGGATTTCTTGACCGGTTTCTTACGCTCTGGATATTTCTGGCAATGGCTGTCGGTGTCGCTGCTGGTTACTTTCTTCCTGGGATCGAGGGCTTCATAAACCAGTTTCAAGTGGGGACGACCAACATCCCTATCGCCATCGGTTTGATTTTGATGATGTACCCGCCTTTGGCGAAGGTGAAGTACGAGGAATTGGGCGACGTCTTCCGCAACTGGAAAATTCTCGGATTATCGCTTGTCCAGAACTGGGTTATCGGGCCTGTGCTCATGTTCGCACTTGCTGTAGTTTTCTTGCAAGACTACCCCGAGTACATGACGGGGCTGATTCTCATCGGCTTAGCCCGCTGCATAGCGATGGTAATCGTGTGGAATGACTTGGCTAAGGGCGATACTGAATACGCCGCCGGTCTTGTTGCCTTCAACAGCATTTTCCAAGTGCTGTTCTACAGTGTCTACGCTTGGTTCTTCATTACATGGCTACCCCCACTTTTGGGGCTCGAAGGGAGCGTGGTCGAGGTCAGTATGGGACAGATTGCCAAGAGCGTATTCATCTACCTGGGCATTCCATTTTTGGCAGGGATGGTCACGCATCTGGTTCTCATTAGAGCAAAAGGCCGAGAGTGGTATGAACAAGTCTTCATCCCGCGAATTAGTCCGCTGACCCTAGTGGCTCTGTTGTTCACGATTCTTGTAATGTTCAGCCTCAAGGGTGACCAGATTGTCCGCATCCCTTATGACGTGTTGCTAATCGCTGTGCCATTACTAATTTACTTCGTAGTTATGTTCTTGGTGAGCTTTTTCATGGGGCGGCAGGTCGGGGCGGACTACTCCAAGACCACCACCTTGGCCTTTACGGCAGCGAGCAACAACTTCGAGCTAGCGATTGCAGTAGCTATCGCCGTGTTCGGTATCAATTCTGGCGTGGCCTTCGCGGCTGTCATTGGTCCTTTGGTCGAAGTGCCCGTGATGATTGGCTTGGTAAGTTTGGCTCTGCGATTTCAGCAGAAGATGTTTGGCATTTCCCAATAAAAGGAGATGAATCATGGATTCCCAAGAGCACAAAGAGTGCTACGGAACAATGTTTCCCGATGCATTGCATTTCCATGACAATGAGCCCCAGGTCGGCAAGGTCTTCTCGTTTGAACTTGATAATACAGCCGGATGGGCTCTATTCGCTCGGCCCGTAAGTTCTCAGCAAGTTTCGACAAATGGGACGACTGCCTAAAATGTCCCGAGTTCGAGCATTGTTATAAGCTCTGCATGGCAAAACTGGGGGTGAGCCACCGGAGCTGCCATCTGCTCGACACACTTGTGAGCATTGGTAGGTATCTTTGGGTGAACAGGTGGGAACACGGGGGGTATAGGTACGCACGATTGTGAGAAACACCCACCATGGCGGCCGGCGTGCGTAGACACGCTTTCGTACCAGAGTGGAAAGTTGCATTGCTCGCTGTGGCGGGTACCTTGCTATTGCTAGTATCTGGCTTTTTCTTGCGCGCAACTCGTCCAGGAATTTAGGGATTTACAGTCGTGTGCTTGCTTTCCCGATTGGTTCAGACACTGTGCGATCTTCCTGCTCCTCTTAACAAGCACGAGAGCCTCAGAGGGTCAGGACGCGTACATTGACCGGGAACTATATCCAAGAGCTTATGGGTACCCAGGCTACTCCCCTGGATAATGGAGTCTCCCACCCACTCCACATCACCGGTCAGACGCAAAGTGGTGCCATCCAGGCGGAGGCTGGAGAAAACGTCGGCACCCAAGGTACCACCACCGACGGTCACCAGGCCGGTGCTGTTGAATGTGCCGCCGGTCCAGTCCAGTGGAGTTAACATTAACGCATCGCTGCCACCAATCGTGCCACCACTGAATGCCAGTGCATCAATATTAATAGCTTGATCGACTGCAAGGGAACCACTATTAATATTTGCGTCGAACGTGAACCCACCATTTCCATTGTTTGGAAAATCGGTAGAGTCCCAATGACTTACATCGGACCAATTTCCAGTTGATCCATCCCACGTTGATATAACGTCGGCAGCATTGGTCAACAAAGATGTCGAAATCAAAACAGCAAAGCACCGAACTCGCAGACAAATTTTTCTCATGGGTGCCCATCAAAGAATCGTTGAAATAATAGATAGATTGAGATGATAACAATAGACTAGGAGTAATATCTCATAGAAAATACGCGGTCAGGATAGATCAAATTGGCAGTTGTTGGAGCCCTGGTTGCGGTACATGCAAATTGCTGCACGATTTCTAAAAAGAGACACAGAGATTTGCTGTAATTGTCCAAACAAAGGCTCCCGATCCTTTTTTGAATTGACCCTTTTTTGAATCGTGATGTCCATCAGGTTGCCCAGGTCTTGGATGATATACGCAGAAGAGAAGGGTGCGGCCGATGCTGTCTCTAAGGCGTCAGCTTCGATACGATTATGAGCAGGTAACGCTGAAACGCTCGTTTGGCTCATAAGGCCTACAATTCCGCCACCGTTTATCCGACATTTCCCATTTGGAATTGCCTGAAACCATTCCAGGCTCGGAATGTTGCCTATTGTAACAGGATGCGCCCCCCCCCCGTGTGTAGCGCATCGGAAATTTTCTCATTCATTTGACTATCAGCCCCAAAACAAGGTTTTCAAGCTCCTGAGCCGGGCTTCGCGTCCTTCCTGCGCAAACTTTTCTCCTGACATCCAACATTTTGGCACCTCAAGCTCCTACACGCTGAACTGAGCGGCCACCGGTGGCGGCAAAGCGAGTTGTTCAATGCGGTCGAGGATTGCGGCGAACAACTTTCGTGTGATCGCCACCTCGGCAAGTTGGAACGTCACGTATTTTGCATGCCGGGTAACCTTCGCCCCGATCTTCACCAGCTTCTCTCGAAGGGTTGTCAGCGACCAGTGCTTCACCTCATGGGGCAAGGCCAGCCGCCGCAAGAAGTTGGCCAGATTGTAAGCCAAGGCAAAGAGTTGCAGCCGCGTCTGGTTGTCCTTAAACGTACAGCAAGAGAGCTTCGTCCATTTCACGGCATTCTTTCCTTCTTTGATCCACTGCTCAGTGTGC
>JBDOMT010000395.1:0-3754 GCA_039831705.1 Pirellulales bacterium
TGGATATCGACGGCTCTTAGGTGATGGCTTAGAGGTTACGGGAGATTCTGCTTCACTCATGAGGATTCCTTTCAAGGGTATTATTCTACACCCGCTCGGCATCCGTCAATCTTGGGCCGCCGCAGTTGATTGGTTTGTTGTTTTTAAATCCATTACTTGGGGCCGCAGTGGGTGCTTCTGCCGGTGCCGTATCTGGAGTGCTGTCTGACGTCGGTATCAACGACGACTTCATGAAAAAATTAGCCGATAGTTTGAAACCTAACAGTTCGGTCCTGTTTGTGCTGATTCGTAGTATGACGCCCGACAAGGTGGTCGACGAAATCAAAGGATTTGGCGGGACAATCATACAAACTTCCTTATCGCATGATGACCAAGATAGACTGCAGACAGCATTAAACGAAGCAACACTTGCTTCGACATAAGTACGACTTCGTAAAAAAACAGATACCCTGATCAACGAAAGGATATTTTATGTCTGAGGAACTCACATTTATTGCGGTTGGCAAGCTACTCCATGTCCAGGTGACCGGTAAACTCACTAAAAAAGCGTACCAAGCATTCACGCCTGTCGTGGATGAGCAAATTAAGGAACATGGCTATCTCCGTATCCTCTTCGAAATGCATGACTTCCACGGTTGGACCGCTGGAGCCCTTTGGGAAGATCTGAAGTTCGATTTCCATCATTGGAAAGATATCGAGCGGCTGGCGATTGTGGGTGAGTCAAAGTGGGAGGCCGGAATGGCCGTTTTCTGCAGGCCATTTACGATGGCCAAGGTGCAGTACTTCGACCATACCAAGCTTGAGGACGCAAAGTCCTGGATTGAATTGTAGTCAGTATAAAACGGTAAAAAACGGAAAACAAACGAACGATTGATTATTCACAGCAAAGCCAAAACGCAGTTTTTTCATGGTTCGAACACCGATGCGTAGCGTTGGTCGGCGAGAGACTGCAAAGTGCTATTGCTGGAAGGAACATTTCCAGTGGAAAAAAATGAAGAAAACGTTGCTACGGAAGCAACAACTGCCCCAGCAGACGACTCCAGCAAAAAACCATTTCATGTACGGGCTTGGATTTTCTGCACGATGCTTGTGCTGGCGTTAGTGGGCATGGGGCTCACCATGTCGCGGGAAGATGGTGGCTGGGAATTTTGGATTTTCCTACTGGCTTTCTATGCGATTGTAAGTCTCTTTTGGGCTTGGCAGCGCGCGAAGCAAAAGCAGGAGTCGGTCTGGAAAATGGCCCGAACCCAAGTGTTTCACTGGTTCAGTGTGCTACTAATTTTTGGAATTCTTGTCTTGTTTGAGCGAACTGAAATCATCAGTCGCGAGGCCTCAGCCAATGTCGCCCTGCTGATGTTGGCACTCGCCTGCATTCTGGCGGGTATCCACTTCGAATGGACCTTTCTGCTGGTCGGCATTGTGCTGGGCATCATGGCGATCTCGGTGAGTTATTTGGAACAGTTTTTCGTGTGGCTCGTAATGTTGCCCGTAATTTTAGCAACTGGTTGGAGCTATCTGAAAATCCGCAAACGTCGTGCTTGAATCCTTTCCTATCCCTACCGAAAATCGACATGACGATTATCGCAGCGCGGTAGGACAATATGCCATCGCCACACAGGTAACCTCTACGAAGAGGCTATAACCGCGCAGCGGTGGCATCGTTTAGCCGTGGGTGGAAACCCACGGAATGATGTCAAAACAGTCTCTAACCCCGGAGGGGTGACATCGGTTTCCTATTCACCTAGCCCGGATATTTCATGTCGTGTTTTGCGGGCTCGCATTAGAAAGCAAATGAAATATTGGGGCTCGGTTCGTTCGATGTCGCCCTGCCAGGACTGGTTCGTTCATTCAACTTGGCACCGTGGGTTTTCACCCACGGCTAAACGATTTCGCCACTACGTGGCTATGTTTTCCGCGGTTGCCACTAACACGACGATGAACCACTAATCAAGGAGACCAACGATGCGGTATGAAAGTGAAATTTTGCAGCATTTCTGTCGTCTACTTAAGAAGCCTACGATTGACTTTACCTTGCTGAGTGAGGCTCCTCCGGAGGAGCCTCATTCTTTTATCTCAAACTGTCGTTTCAGCCGCCGCGTAGCTTCGCCCGTCCAAGACTTCGGCTGGGTAACGGCAAGCCAAGCATCGATGTAGCCTGAAGGGGCGTAGTTGTGTCCGTAGCCCAAGGGGACCGAAGTGGCCATGGGCAGGTCGAAAGCCGTTTGCAGGAAGGTTACGATCGGGCACCACCGTAAAAAGGGAGACACATCGGGGCCCCGCTTTCCGGCCAGCCAGACAGGCTCCTGAAAGAGCAAGTCGGGCGAAAAGAAAACCATGGGATCACTAGCATGCTGCAGGTAAACAAACCGCATCGGCCCCCAATGTTCGCCCTGCACATGCAAGGCATTTTTTTGGGCAGTGAATCGCACCATGGCACCATTCCGAAAGGTTGGTAGCCATTCTGGCGAGTCACGGTTTCGGTCTTTGGTTAAGGACTGCCAATGGGTGCTCGGGAAGGGCGGTCCGCTCCAAAGGGCGCCCTGAATGGGATCTTCAAAGAGCGTGAATAAGTCGGCACAGGTTTCTGAGCCATACGATCCCAGGCTGAGTCCATGCAAATAGAGTTTCGGTCGAGTTTCTTTCGAGAGCGCTTTCCAGCAACCATAAATTTCGTCGAACAAGACTTCTGCCGATTCTTTCGACCGTTTGGGGTCGACCAAAATAGTAATCCAACTCGGGAGATAAGAATACTGCATACTTACAATCGCGGTATCCCCTCCATGGAGGTACTACAGCGTATCGACGGCAATGGGGTCTAGCCAGCCAGTTCCGGTCGGAGTGGCAACCACAAGTAGCGATCGGTCAAACGCCCCGACCCGTTGCAATTCGGCTAGGGCGAGTTGGGCCCGTTCTTGAAGTGTCTCACGACTTCGTAGCCCGACGTAAATGCGTAACGGTACGGCGGCTTTCGTATTAGTAAACTCGCTGATTTGTTTTTGCGTTGGCCCGTTGGCGATAAAATGATGCCCTTGCCGACCGATCGACTCCCAGGGAATCAACGAATCAGGACTTCCTGAAAATAACGTGTCCGTAGGTTGTCGGATATTGTCTTCAATCGCTTTGTCCATTCGCAAAAATGTGGCATCGGCTAAGCGCATCGCAAATTTAGCAAACACATCATTGGCTACCAATAGAAAGAGGGTTCCCACAACAACCGTACTGAGAATGTAGGAGAGACGTTTTGGTAAAATCAAACTAAGTTTTTCGCCGACTTGATGGCAGCTCCACCCAAATATTCGTGCCGCGACAATCAACATCACTCCCAAGCAAATTGCAATCGCCGCGATACGCCAAGGATCAGCACTTTCGAGAGGCTCCATTTCCATCAGTTCGCGAATCGAGTTTTGCCAAACGGTAGCTCTCCATAAGAAGCCAATCGTGACCACGGCCACACAGACACTTGTGATTCGTTTGCTCATCTGCTGGATTTTTTCACTCGGATCGGAAAACTGCAAATAGTGCCACAACCAAACGAAAAACACCCCCACTCCATAGCCACTGGCCACCGCAAACCCTGACAACATACCTTGGACCAGGTAAATTCGGGGTAACAACGAGGGGGTCAAGGAAGCAGCAAAAAAAAGAGTGGCGAAGACGAGGCCAACGTAGCTAAAAGAGACCCAGAGTCGCTTGATATAACTTACTCAAACTGAAAACGCTATCACGTTTCCAGCAGGATAACTTGCTTTAGTTT
>JBDOMT010000112.1:0-3744 GCA_039831705.1 Pirellulales bacterium
TGATTGCGCCCAGTACCGATAAGGGAACTTTTTGAAAACCCACATAAATCAGTTTTGTTCCGGTTTCAGCTTCATACACGATGGGTAATTTGCAACCAGTGATGCGAGCAATGTAGTCTTGTAATTCGTGGGCTGCGTATTGCTCGGTGTCGGTGGCCGTGGAAGATGAGAAAATCTGAAAGTTGCTGGCATGCTGATCGACTAGTTGCGAGAAGATCGTAGGACATACCAGGGAAAAGCATACCATAGCCAGAATGCGACATGCGCAAATGGATTGTTTTAACATGCACTGCATTGTTACCAAACCATGCATACTTTGTCACTATCTCACAAATATTTGATCCAAGTCTTGACCACAAGTGATACAAGGCATGCTGCTAGCAATTCGAACCGTGAAAAATCTCAAAATGAACTATGTGTCTCATTATGAGTTTAGCAATCGCGACTGCGGGCTAGCCCATTTATGTTTTTTTAGACTCTAAACTTGGCTATTCACGACGCAAATTAGATTAAACCACTATCCATCCCGGTTTGGCATTGGATTTGCTTTTTTCACGACACGAGGGGAATAGTTGCCTGGTCGCGAAGAGGCAACTGGGTTACCGACTCTCCTCATCCCGTTGCGGCGGGGCGATCGATTGCCTGGGGGATTTGATCATTCCCAAAGAAAAATTTCATCTGGTCTGCAGTCTGGTGGAATGAGAGTACGGATGAAGTGATTTCCTGACGTCTTGATGGGGGGCATGTCAAGACTCAAGTGTGAGAACGATGGCGGCTACCTCGCTCGTCAGCTTGTTCACAGAACTTATTTCGAAATCAATCGTTCAAGTTAGAGATTTTCTGCGATGCGGACAGTAAGTGAGTTGCGTCTGTTAGGGCACCAACATGAAAACATACGGTGCATCCCATACTTTTTAATGAACTAGAAATGAAGGATGGTAGTGATGAAGAAACAATTATCTGGCTATCTGGTCTTGTCGTTATTTGTTGCACTAGCCACAGGTTCCCCAGCAACCGCGACCAAGCCATACGGCCCATTGTCTGGAGGAATTCCCAGTGGATTAGGAACGTTGCTTGCTCCACCTTCGGTCGTTCCGGGGAAAGAGTATTCGCACGACATGGATCAAGAAACATTCGCTCCTGGCGGAATTCCCGATCCCCAGCAAGTGATTGCCTGGGACGGGTCGGGTGGAGTGGGCGATGGAGTCGACTTCAGCGGAACGCGAGGGGCCCTTTACACTCCGGATGACCAAGTCGACGCCATTGCCAACCACGGGGACCATCTTTTCAGGCAGTTACTGGGTAGCGAGGATGTCAAGGATACCGCGCACCTGATCTTTTCCCATGATGACATGGTTAGCATCTACACTACGCCTCCAGGAGCTGGAGCCTTTCCTACCTCATTCTTGGTGCCCAGTGCTGGCCCAGTGCTCCTTAGCAACGGAAATATCATCGGAGGCGCTGGTGAACTTTCCTACGAAACGGCTTTTGCCTTTACTCCCCCTTCATCGCAAGGAGTTTGGGCAACGCAGCCAATGATCAATGCCATGCCTTTACCAGACGATGTTGATGGGGTCGAAGTCTGGGGACCTGAACCAGCCTTTACGGACGACGCCGACAAATACTCCATGAATGTCGATTTTATGAATGGTGCCAGCGTCTGGAATAAATCGGGAACACCCTATATTTCTCATGCTACCATCGTAGCAGCCGTGACTTCGCTGTTAGGACCCGTATCCGGTGTGCTACCATTCCCAACCTTTATCGATGGCGATGATGCCATCAACCTGGATGCATTGATGGTTCAAGATATCATTCCAGGCTACGCCCATGATACCTTTGACCGCGATCCGACGGGGGCACCTGGAGACCGGATCATTTTTAGCATCCGTCAAATTGTCGACCCAAGCGACCCGAGCGGATACTATGCGACCGGTAGCGAGCTATTTGTATTGGATGCCTCGACAGGAGCTTCATTCTTGTCGCATGGTGGACATGTATGGGATAAGTCCTATGCCCTCTCCGATCTCACCCTGCCCTCGACCCACGTGAATGGCCTCGCAGTAATCGACATCAATGCGATCGAAGCGATTAGTGAAGGCGTGAAGGTTCCCGAACCGACCAGTGCGATGCTGCTTTTGGTTGCCAGCACGGGACTTGCTCTGATCGTACGTAGACGTTGTTAAAGATTTTGCATCGATGAGAATAGACGAGCAAAGTCGTGAGCCCCAGGTGTTCGCACCTGGGGCTTTGCTTATTTATCTATCGGCCTATTTGCTTGTAGAAGAATCCACTCCGTCGCCCAGACATTTCAATCGAATGTTGCGGAACATGACCTTCATGGGTGGACCGGCGTGAAGCTGCAAAGCAAGAACACCCATTGAACGCTTAGCCGAATCTTCGTCGGTTACCTCGCAAGTAACCACACCGTTGATGGTGTGAACAAAATGATTTTTCCGCGCGAGGATATGGTACTTGTTCCAATCCTCTTTCTTAATTTTAGCCTGAATCTCTTTCGGATCTCCTACCGAACCGACCACTTCCACCTTTCCACCTTCCTTGATCACCGTCTTTTGGCCACAGCTGGCAAGGATTCCACGGTACCGTTCGCCGTAGAGAATGCCCGAGCATTGATCTCCTGCTTCCAAATCTGCCTGGTAGCCACCCACGGCCCACCTCTGGCCTTCAACTTCGAAGCTGCGATATTGAATTCCCGAATTAGCAAAACCTTTGTCGTTTTCAGGATAAACTGAATACTCCAATGTCAATTCAAAATCTCCTAACTCCCCGCCTCGCCAGATAAGGAACGTATTGCCTTTGGTTGGATGTTCAAGTGTGGTACGCCCGAGGATCACACCATCTTCGACGCTCCAGAACTGCGGATCACCATCCCATGATTCCAGTGTTTTACCATCAAATATTGGTTTGAAACCGGTGTCGTCGGCAAGCACAAAATCTGCTCCGACCAGGAGAGCAAGTGCCAGGCCAGCAAAGGCCAGGCCAGCAAAGGCCAGTCCTGTAAACTTCTGTGCGGGTAACCAACCGTGTTGTCGCAATTTCATCAATCGTTCCTCTCCATTAGAGTCCATCTTGTGCTGCCGTGTCCCCTCTCCAATTCGGGACTTCCATTTAGGGAGAATCAGTATACCATCCGTCGATGCCAGATGATCAAAATCCAAAATATTTCATGCCCATCCCTTGTCATCCGGTGCTCACCGGCAGTTTTTAACTGTTTTCACGTACCCTGCAACTTGAAGCCGCGGGAAAATGGTGACAGCCACCTTTTGTGCTAAGCCACCTTTGGGCCGTTCCGGCAAAAGGTGGCTGTCACCATTTTCCGTCACCATTTTCCAAACCATTTTCCACCATTTTCCCGAAGTTATTTTTGAGCTGCCCCTTAGCCCAAATCGGGCATGCGATCTTTGTACATAATGGCGAAGTGGTTGAGGGCCGGCGACAACCTCTTGAAAACTCTCCACTCTAACGCCCTCCGTTCTTCAGGGCACCGAAGCACCAAGTTGGTGCTGGGTTCGCGTTAGGGCCGATTCTATGGCTGCCGATTTGGCAAAGGAAGGGGGTGCCGGCTACGGGATGTCTCTGTGCCGGGGTCGCAAGCTGCAACTTGCAGTAAGGCCGAGTAGTGCCCAGACGAGGAAGGTGGTGGGTTCGGGGACGTTGCCTGAAGGCTGATCGCCTGATTCGATTTTCCCGTTGACCAAATCATAGGTGACGCCGAGGCCATTT
>JBDOMT010000521.1:0-3697 GCA_039831705.1 Pirellulales bacterium
AGGAAAAGAACGACCAGAAAAGTGACCAACGTCGTATGTTTTAGAATTACCAATAACCTTACCAACTAAGCTACCGCTTTGAGCGGTTCACAATGGAAGCCTCCGGCTCTGCCGGAGGAGCCTCACTAGGCCAATCCGCACTTGGACGACTGCCGAAACACAAACAGGCCGCCTCAGTTTTAGAACGCTATCATCCACCTGTGTGGCGCTGTACAACTTATGGCTATGAACGAAAAAATTGATATGCATCTGGAGCAACAGCAGGCATTGCTGGAGGGGAGCCTGACGCTGGTGTTTACCGCTTATGATCAGGCCGTAGCAGATGGTGTGGGTGATCCGGTGGTGATCTTGCTCGATTGTGAAGATCCCATTGGTGAAAAAGTTGCCCGTGGTTGGCTGGGAGATGAAGCGGTAGACATTGCGGTGGGGCAAGTTGCCGCAGAGCTATCAGGGCAAGTAGAGCTGTCGGGGAAAGACGAACAGACCACTGTATTTGCCTATGCATTTGCCTGGGAGGCGTGCCAACAAGAGGTTCCAGCGGTCTTTCCCTATTTGGCTCCCATGTTTGAACAACCACCTCCTCAAGATGGTTTTTTGGCCATTTCCGTGACCAGTGGTGGAGCCTCGGCGTTGACGGTTCCCTGGGATGCGAGGGAATCATGAGGAAGAGTGAGTCTTTGGCATCCGCATTTACCCACTCGCTGGCGCGCCGTGCTGGTATTCTATGTCACTGCCTAAGGACGTGCGGGCTTTCTCTTTCGAGCTTGCTGAGTCTGACGTCCCAGCAACGTTTCACTGAAGCCTTTCAGGTCAGTCCAAAAAGTCCCATCGCCGGCATACAATAGTTTGAGTTGCAAGTCCTCGGGTAGACCGTTGGCAAACACCCATTGGTTGTAAGCTGCAGGTTGGCCAAACGCTTCTACCGCAAGACGAAATTTGTCGGCGACCGCCTCTTCGGCCATCTGTTTGACTTTAGCTTTCGCTTCTCCCAGAAGGACGTTGACGTCGGCCTCAAGTTGGGCTGTCTCCTTGTCAATCGCGGCGACTAATTGGAGCGTTTCAGCGATTGTCTCCTGGGCGACTTTTTCACCCTCGGCCATCCGTACGGCAACCTGTTTTTTGGTGTCGACGCGAACTTTTTCCGATTCCAACTCCACCTGGGAAGTCGCTTCTTCGAGCATCGCTTCGGTTCTCGTGGTCAATTGTTTTTGTTGCAGGGCCAGTTTGCGCTCATCGGCGATGTAAGCGTTCTGGATTGGGAGGCGAATATCTTGAGGGATATAAATGTGGCGTATCACACCTTCCAACAGGGTAATCCCCTTGGCAGCCAACACTTTTTTGAATTCTTCTTTGGTCGCCTCCTGGAACTGTTGTCGCGATTCTCCCTCCAGTAATTCGACTGCACCCAGCTTCGAACCATTGTTGCGGCAGATGCTTTCGATCTGCGGTATGACCACCTTCAATTCCACTGCGTCGATGTTGCCGAACCGGCTGATGACCTCCGGGGCTTGATCTGGCATGATGCCCCAGATGGCGGTGAAGTCCATGTTGATCTGGTAGGCATCGTTGGAAGGAAAGGTGATGCCGGTCGAATCGTCAGCCAGGATCGGTTCCCCACTTTCATCGAGCACAAGTTCATTGTTTGGACCAGTATGCAGATTGGCAATAATGCTTATTTCGCGGTAGCCGATCTCTATGATATCGATCTGCTGCTCTTTGGGATTGATCGGGTAGAGGCCTGGCGGCAAGACATCTCGCTGAATCCCTGCTCGCGCCTCGGTGAGCGGGTTGTCAGTTAAATTGGTGACCACACCCACGTAACCCGTTGGGATGTCGACCCAACCGGCCTGCTTAGTCTGATTGCCACTGACAATTTTTTCTAAACCTACTTTTTTTAGCTCGTAGGCGTAGGAATTTATCCGATAGCGGCCTGGTCCGAGAACTTTCCGTAGAATTCCCTTGTACTCAGACGATCCCAAATCTCCATCGACCAAGAACTTTTCCGCAGGGAGTGACTTCCCCATTTTGCTGGTGAGCACTGCCACCTCGCCCGGTTCGACCACCTGATCGGGTACCCGGCGGGTTTCCCACCAGAGGGGACAATAAAAATGTCGTCCTGGACCGCGCATCTGTTGCAATATGCCTAGCTCCAGTGGATTTCCATTTTCGTCGACTTTTGCAAACTGACCCTGGGTGGCCATATCACGACTGCCCGGTAAAAAAGGCAAAGGGGGCCCTTTGTAACGCAGCAGCAGACTTTCGCCTTCCTCAATGTAAATTCGATTGTAGCCCCATTCGACTGCCACCCAGCCAACCACGGCAAGCAAGATTGCGGTGGCGAAAATGCCGATGATGCCCTTGCCCGGTAAGCTGGGATATTGCAATTTGGAGGCCATGGGAGGGTTCCTTGTTCTAGTAACTGTTTTGTGGATTCAAGTGGAGTATTGCGGAATGAGCGGGAGTTTATTCTTCGATCGGTTGTGGTCCGGTTGTAGATTGTTGAGGTGGAGCGAAGGCATCAAAAATGCGCATGAGGGGGCTGTCCGCCGTATTGACCATGATTTGCTGGTAGGCACCAGCCATTTTCTGATACAGGACGTAGCGGGCGAATTGCTGGCCGTCTCCTCCAAACGATTCGACCGAACGCTTCCAACCGGCGGCTTTTGCTTCGTTTTCAAAATGGATGACATCCGCCGTGGCTTTGCCCAGGGCCATGAGGGCTGCTGCTTCGTCTTGGGCTGCCGCCAGTTTGAACTGGGCCACTCCCTTACGTTGGTTGGCCTCGGTGACGTCGACATCCTGCTTCTGCTGGGCCCTTGACGACGTCCGTATCGGCTTTGACCAGGGCCTGCTTCTGTATTACCAGTTCCAGTTCGACCGCCTGTTTCTGTTCCTCGAGCTGTTCCTCAATCTGCTGGGTGTAGGCTTTCTCTTGCTGTTTGAATAATTCTGTGTCGCGGACCGGTTCTCGGATTTTTTCCGGTGGCTTGATGTCGGTGATCAACGCCTGAATGATTTCGATGCCCAGCGGTTTGCATACTTCCTGCATCGCTTTTTGGAATCGCTGTTGAAAAGCAACCTTGGTTTCGCCTGAAATAAATTCACGTCCCGAACTGTTCGATCCCTCCAATCGGCAGAAGCTGCGTGCGTTGGGCGTGATGATCTTGAGGATGATCTCTTCGTCAATTCGGTCTCCATTGGATTCGTCGTTGTAAGTAACAAAGACTTCAGCGGCCGTATCCGGATTGACGCGAAATTCGATACGCCCATCGAGGCTGATCCAAAATCCGTCTCTTGAGGGAAATCCCATGTCGTTGTTTTTGGCCAGGTCAAAGCGTTGGCTACGGCAGTCGATTTTACTGATACGCGTAACGTATGGATTGATGTAGTAAGTTCCAGGGGCCAGTGTTTCTTTCTGGACTCCGCGTTCCCCTTCTTCCACCAGCAGTGTGTTGGTCTTTTCAGGAAAGGGGCCGGCCAGGTTGGTGACAATACCCTTGAAGCCGGCGGATACCACGACTGGTTGATGGTTGTATTCAATTTTGAATAAAAAGGGATTGATCGGGTAGCGGCCCACGGCCGACGCGCACTTTAGGGGATCTGGGGTATCGCGGTAATTTGAAGTTTGGTAAACATATCGCTTTCCGTCAGTGGGCTTTGCTCGCAGTCTTTTTGGAGAGCGAAGAAAATGTTGGAC
>JBDOMT010000160.1:0-16597 GCA_039831705.1 Pirellulales bacterium
GTGTCCGGCACTTTTTTAGTACGGACCAGCCCAATTACCGTACGATCTCCGATAATCGCACAAAAGGTTGATATTGAACCTTTTTTCACTCTAGATGCGGTTGCAACGGGCAAATAGATTGCTACATTGGGGTTTTATTCCTCGCTGGATAGGTGTGGGAATGGATAGTCAACTGAAACGTAGAATGTGAGAACAGATGTCGGTCACAAAAGAACGTAAGCGTGAGTTGGTAGGTGAATTCGGTCGAGAACCGTCGGATACGGGGTCTCCTGAAGTACAGATCTCGATTTTGACCACGCGTATTGCAGAAATGACCAAGCATCTGCAGATTCACAAGAAGGATTTTTCCAGCCGTCGAGGACTGTTGCGCATGGTGAGTCGGCGGCGACGTTTGCTGGATTACGTAAAACATAAAAACCCGCAATTGTATCTCGATTTGCTACGCCGGATGGATATTCGTAAGTAAGCTTCGCGAAGTTTCTGTGGCGAGGGTAGTGCTTGGGACAAGGAGTTTAAGGGGCAAAAGATTTGGCAGCCTGTTCCAACGGGCGGTGAACTCCCCTTCGGTGCCTGGTCGCGGGATTTGCGATTGAACGTATCCTTCGAGTGGTTTGCCATTTTTCTGTCGATACGACCGCTTTGTCGATACGACTGGTGGTTGTCGTTGGAGAAGCTACGGTTCAGATGGCTGAAATACAATGAAATATAAAAATTTAGATGGTCGTAAAAGGTAAGAAAAAGGAAAAGGTAAATTGAATAAAATTCGAGTAGAAAAGAAAATTGGTAAGGGTGTTTTGTCACTGGAAACAGGAATGCTTGCCAAGCAGGCTGCCGGTTGTGTTCTGGTGCGATATGGCGATACGGTGGTGCTTAGTGCGGCGGCCAGAGACAAGCCACGTCCCGGGATCGACTTTTTCCCATTGATGTGTGACTATCGTGAGCGGCATGCGGCAGCGGGTAAATTTCCTGGCGGTTTTCTCAAACGCGAAGGCCGCCCGACCATGAAGGAAACTCTCACCGCGCGGCTCATCGACCGGCCCATCCGGCCCATGTTTGCCGAAGGTTTTGCGGATGAGGTGCAAATTCAGAATTTTGTGCTCGCCAGTGATCGCCAGACCGATGGCGACATTCTAGCCATGAACGGTGCCTGTACCGCGTTGGGTATTTCCCCGATGCCATTTCTTGGGCCTCTGGCTTCGATTCGAATCGGCTGCATCGATGATCAGTTTGTGCCATTTCCTACGCAGGACGATTTGGAATCAAGCACTATGGATTTAATCGTCTCCGGCACCAACGATGCCGTGCTGATGATTGAAGGGTTTGCCCGTGAGATGCCAGAAGATCAAATGATCGATGCGATCCTGTTTGCGCACGGTGTCATCAAGGAAATCTGTGATTTACAGCAAGAGTTAATTGATAAAGTGGCGCCGCAGAAAATCGAAATGTCGGCACCTATTGCAGATGGTTTGTTTGATGTACTCAAAGAACGGTTCTTCGAAGACCTGAAACGAGCAAAGGAAACCGAAGGAAAACAGGCTCGAGCCGAAGCGGTTAGTGAGCTGCGAGACCGGGTTCAGGCTGAATTGATTCCCGATGAGGAGGTCGACGGTGCCTATACCGCCAGCTCGTTCCGCAAGGGTTGGCACGATTTAGAAGGTTGTGTTATCCGCGAGAGTATTCTGGCTGGTAAACGGCCCGATGGCCGTAGCGGCAAGGATTTGCGGGACCTCTACTGTGAAGTTGATTTGTTGCCGAGAGTACACGGTTCGGCCCTTTTTCAACGTGGAGAAACCCAATCCCTGGTGACGATCACTCTCGGTACAGGACGCGACGAACAGCGGGTTGATGGACTGTTTGAGGAATATTCCAAGCACTTCATGCTCGATTACAATTTCCCCTCATTTTCAGTGGGAGAGTGCCGTCCAATTCGTGGCCCCGGGCGTCGTGAAATTGGCCATGGAGCATTGGCTGAACGGAGTGTGAATCCGGTCCTTCCGCCGCATGATGATTTTCCCTACACGATTCGTGTCATTTCCGACATCCTGGAGTCGAATGGTTCCAGTTCCATGGCAAGTGTTTGTGCTGCCACTTTGGGGCTGATGGCGTCAGGTGTACCCATCACCAACCCCGTGGCTGGCATCTCCGTTGGGTTGGTCAAGGAAGAGGACCAATGGGTATTGCTGACTGACATTCTGGGAGACGAAGATCATTACGGTGATATGGACTTCAAGATTGCCGGGACTCAAAACGGCATTACGGGCATTCAGTTGGATTTGAAAATCAACGGCATCAGCGAAGAGATTATTCGTGCCACGCTCATCCAGTCACGCGAAGCTCGGATTGAAATCCTACGTGCCATGTTGACGGCCATTCCCCGTCCTCGGGAAAACACTTCTGAGTGTGCTCCTCGGTTGTTGCGTACTTCGATTAACCCAGAAAAGATTGGTTTGCTGATTGGACCGGGTGGCAAGACCATCCGAGGTATCCAGGAAGAGCTGAATGTGACCATCGATGTACAAGAAGACGGTACGGTAACTGTGGCTGGAGCAGATGAGGGATCTGCGAAGGCGGGCTTGGATCGTGTCGATATGCTTACGGCCAGTGTGCAGGTGGGCCGGATCTACGATGGCACGGTATCCAGTGTGAAAGATTTTGGCGCTTTTGTGGAGATTTTGCCTGGCCGCGATGGACTCTGTCACATTAGTGAAATGTCAAATGACTATGTTTCCAGTGTGGCGGACATCTGTAACGTGGGCGATAAGATGAAGGTCAAAGTGATTGCTGTCGACGAGCAGGATCGAGTAAAACTCAGCCGACGAGCAGCAATGGAAGAACTGGGCGAACCGGTAGAGACAACCGCATAGCTCAGTTTCTGGCGTCGTCTACTGGCGTCAAGCCAAACTTTTCGGGTTGTTTGGTGGATCTGCTGTAGGAGTTGCGTTTTGCGGTACTCATATGGATCCGAAAAGATTTGTTTGCCGCGTTGGCAAATTGATAGTTATGACGGAATACAAGAGGGCTCGCGGATGCGAGCCCTTTTTTTGGTAACGATTTACAGCTTAAAATGAGGGAACCGCTAACGAACGCTGATTGACGCTAATGTCAGTAGTGTTGCTATCCAACAGAATTAGTGTTCATTAGCGGTTCCCTTCTTTACTGTCTCCACGATGGGTACAAAACTCTAGCCTTCAGGCGAAGCGTTTAGGTTATTATGATTCAGTAAGACTAAGCAGTACCATATGTGTTGATAATGTGTTGATTTTTTTGTCAATGTCATTGTGTTTCCCCACCTTTCAGTCACATCATGACGACTAAGCCTACCGCCGAAAGTTCCCATCGTCGTTTGGTGGAGCAGTACACCGAGATGGCCCGTCTGGCTGGCGGTCTAGCCCATGAAATCAAAAATCCGTTGTCGACCATCCGTCTGAATATGCAGTTGTTAGCAGAGGATTTAGAAGAGATCCAGACACCTGCAGGACGCCGATCTTTAAAACGGACGACCGTGATGCAACGTGAATGCCAGCGATTGCAAGACTTATTGGACGATTTTCTGCAATTCGCCAAGGTGAGCCATCTGCAAAGTGTCCCTAGCGATTTGAATTTAGAAATTAATGAGATTTTGGATTTCTTTACTCCCCAGGCCAAGGATGCAGGGGTGGAGATCGTTCGTTATTTGGATCCGGAGCTCCCCAGTGTCCTGTTGGATCGGGAGGCGTTTCGAGGGGCGATGTTGAATTTAGTTCTCAATGCCGTACAGGCGATGCCCGATGGGGGAGAACTTGTTGTGCGTACCTCCGAAGTAGCTGGTAACGTGGCTCTCTATCTGATCGATACGGGCTGTGGTATGGATGAGCGAACCGCCTCGCAGATGTTTGATACCTTCTTTTCCACCAAGCCAGGAGGGTCTGGGTTAGGACTGCCAACGACAGTAAAGATCATCGAATCGTTTGGTGGTAGGATTTCGGTACAGAGTGAGGTAGGGCAGGGCACTCAGTTTACCATCAAGTTGCCGGTGCCAGCGCGGTTAGATCAACAGGGTGAGGTACCCTCGTGACCGATAGGAATACGATTGCCAAAGCTGGCCCACCGATCAAGGCCTTGATTATCGATGACGAAGCGGCTCATGGTGAAACTGTAGCAGATAGCCTGCGTCGTGTGGGGTATGATTGCGTCGTGGCCACTTCGGGCAGCGAGGGAGCGGCTATGCTCCAGCGTGATGCTTTTGAAATCGTCGTGACTGATTTGCGGATGAATGATGTGGATGGCTTGGAAATTTTGGCCAAGGCAAAAGAGGTGTTACCAGACGCCGAAGTTATTTTGGTCACTGGCCATGGCACCATCCAGTCGGCCGTTGAAGCGATGCAGCTAGGAGCATTCAACTATTTGCTGAAGCCGTTGGATTTAAAGCAGCTTCGAGCCGTTGTTGATTCGGCCGCGCGGAACCAGCATTTGCGCCGTGCCAATGCTGAATTGAATAAACGACTTGATGAAAAATTTGGTTTCGAAGGGGTCATCGGTAACAGTCCGATGATGCATGAATTGGTCGATCGTATGCGACGAATTGCTCCGACCGATGCCACTGTATTGATTCAAGGAGATACAGGTACAGGCAAGGAATTGGTGGCTCAAGCAATCCATCAGAACAGCCCGCGCAAAAAACGTGCTTTTGTGGGCCTCAACTGTGCTGCCTTGAGCGAGAATATTCTGGAGAGCGAGCTGTTCGGTCATATCAAAGGAGCGTTTACCGACGCCAGCTCAGATCGCATTGGCAAGTTTGAATATGCAGACGGAGGCACACTGTTTCTCGACGAAGTAGGCGATATGCCATTGCCAACGCAGATCAAGTTGCTCCGTGTGTTGGAGAGTGGTGAGATAACCCGGGTAGGTTCGAACGAACCACTGCGGGTCAACGTACGAATTCTCTCAGCCACCAATCGCGCTTTGGAAATTGCGATTGAAGCGGGGACGTTTCGCGAAGATCTGTACCATCGGCTGAAAGTGATCACACTCCAGCTTCCCACGTTGGCTGAACGAAATCAGGATATTCCTCTTCTCATAGAGCATTTCGTGAAAATGCACGCTGCCAGACATCACAAGCAAATTACCAGCATGACCGCGACTGCCCGCCGTCGGCTGTTGTCGCACCAATGGTCCGGCAATGTGCGGCAGCTCAAAAACACGATCGAAAGTATGGTCGTGGTCGATTATGACGAAGTGCTCGACTTGGATGATTTGCCTGATGAATTACTTCCCGAAGACCATGCTCAGGTGGTGACTTCCGCTCAAGGTTTGAGTGAATTGGTAGGCAAACCCATTGCCGAAATAGAAGGCATGTTTATTGCCGAAACACTAAAGTTCACCAACGGCAATCGCGAAGAGGCAGCCGGGATGTTAGGAATAGGTGAGCGAACGCTGTACCGAAAGATTAAAGAATATGGATTGTAGAGTTGAGTGTTGAGAGAGGGTGCTAGCCTCCCTCTTCAAAGCATCAACTCTCAACGGCCTTGTTGACTAACTGATTTTGAAATAATTTAGACAGGATAAACAAGATTTACCGGATAGGAATTTCATTTAGGAACAAGAGCAATTTTGCTAGTATTATCATACGTTGCTCAGGGATTTTAACGATTGGCTTTTTTAAATTCGTAAACTCAATACGTTACATGCTGCTGAACGGTTTGGAAGACAGCAAGATTTTCATCCGATGAACAGGATCGGGCTGAATGATCCTGACCATCCTGTTTATCCTGTCAAAATAAAGCCATTCAAGGCAATTGTTCGACAAGATCACACTCAACACTCAACACTCAACACTCAATGCCCCTTATCCAACAATTGTCGACCAGCGTAGTTAACAAAATTGCGGCTGGCGAGGTGATTGAGCGGCCGGCGAGTGTGGTCAAGGAACTGGTCGAAAATTCGATAGATGCGGGAGCAACACGAATCGACGTGGTGGTCGAAAAAGGTGGGTGTGAAAGGATTCGTGTAACCGATAACGGAGCAGGAATCTCTTGTGATCAGTTGTCGTTAGCCGTTGCCGCCCACGCGACCAGCAAGTTGAGAGTGGCTGACGACCTTTTCAAAATTGCTTCGTTGGGATTTCGCGGGGAAGCACTCGCCTCGATGGCTGAAGTTAGCCGATTGACAATCCGTAGCCGCCCACGTTCTGCCGAGTCGGGTGCTGAATTGGAAATGATTGGAGGGCAGGCTGAGCCGATTCGGCCTGTCGGTTGTCCGACCGGTACTTCCATTGAAGTACGACGGCTCTTTTTTAATACTCCTGTGCGGCAGAAATTTCTGAAGACCACACAAACCGAGATGGGCCACATTACGGAGACTTTTACCCGTCTGGCGTTGGCCTGTCCGCAGATACACTTTACTTTGGCTCATGGCAGTCGCACCCTGCACGACTTGACTCCGGTAGAGGACCTGCAAGAGCGGATTGCAGCTCTGTTTGGCCAAACACTTGCAGACCAATTGCTCTCAGTTGAAAGCGAAGAAAATGAAATACGTCTTACGGGTTACGTGGCCAACCCAATGCAAAGTCGTAGTAACAACCGGATGCAGTATTTGCTACTCAATGGTCGGTTTATTCGGGATCGATCATTGCAACATGCGTTGAGCGAGGCTTATCGAGGGCTGCTGCTCTCTGGCCGCTATCCCATCTGCTTCTTGCAGTTGCAACTGCCACCAGCGGCGGTTGATGTGAATGTCCATCCGACCAAGCAGGAAGTACGCTTCCAGGATGCCAGCCAGCTCTACAGTCAGTTGTTGGCCACGTTGAGGACAAAATTTCTCAATTCCGACCTGGTCGCACAGGCAACGCCACCTGCGGGAAAATTAACAGTTCCAGGTGCCCCGACTCTAGCCGGGGAATCGACTTGTGACCGGCAGGACGAAATCAGTCGTAGCCTTCCAGCAAGCAGTGAATTGACCGATTGGGCTTGCGGGCAACGGTCCGTGCCGCGTGCAGATGTGCTTTCGAAGGTGCCTGATTACCAACCGCATGGCCAATCGTCCATGCTGCACGAGGGATCCCTCGAGTACCATCGTACAGACATTCCTGCTCAGGAAGCCACGCCTCATGCTTTGCAAATACACAACCGTTATCTGGTGACCGAATCAGAAGAGGGGTTGGAAATTATTGATCAACATGCTTTGCACGAACGGATACTCTATGAGCAATTGCGCGAGAAAGTACTAGCCGAATCTCTGGAAATCCAGCGGATGTTGGTGCCCGAGCCGATTGATTTGACAGCAAATGAAGCAGCTGTTGTTTTGGAGAATCGTCAGATGTTGTCACGATTGGGAATTGAGGTTGAACCGTTCGGTGGTGAAACCATACTGTTGACCGCTTTTCCGGCCATGCTGGCTCATTTCAATCCGGTCGATTTACTACATGGCCTGATTGAGAAGTTGGTGGAACAGCTTCTCGCCAAAGGCCAACCACCCAGCTCTCGTGATTTGCTGGATGAGCTGCTCCATACCCTCGCATGTAAAGCAGCAGTCAAATATGGTGACCGACTCACGAGCGAGGAAATATCAGCACTCGTCGCCGAGCGGCATTTGGTCCAGAACCACCACCATTGTCCTCACGGTCGGCCAACAACACTCAGTTTCACTCGGGCTCAACTCGATCGTCAATTTAAGCGAATGTGAGAGTTGAGAGTCTAGAGGTAGGAAAAGTCTAGAGTTTCGAGTAGAAAGCCATGGGGTGGCAACTATTCCTCTGGACTCTGTCGTTATTTGCATCACAATGGGCAGGAAGTAGATAGTATTTGGCTGAGAAATATATTGCCTCTGGACTCTAAACTCTGGATTCTCATAACCTATCCCATAATCGCCCAACGTAGCATAGGCTTCTTGCCTGTAGTCGGTCATGGGATAGGTTCTAAGCGCTCAAACTCTGGACTTAAAAATGATTTGCGTAGCTATAGGTCGTAGTCGCCACAAGCTTATGATGGCCGAGCATCGTCATTTGGCGGAGCAGGGAGCTAAAATGGTTGAGCTGCGGCTCGATTACGTGACTCGTCGGGTTAATATGCGACGTCTGTTGGGGACCCAGGATGAAGAGCACCCTTGCCAGGTGATCGTGACCTGCCGTCGTGTGGAAGATGGTGGAAAATGGAGTGGCACGGAAGAAGGGCGGCAGTTGATTTTGCGTGAAGCGATTGCCGAAGGGGTGGATTATGTCGACATCGAAGAGGACATCGCAGACAAAATTCCCCGTTATGGGAAAACCAAACGCATCATCAGTTATCACAATTTTCGCAAAACACCCGAAGACTTGCGCGAGTTGCATGATCGAATGGCGCAACTCGATCCAGACATTATTAAGATCGCCACCATGGCGAACGATCCGCATGACAATTTGCGGATGTTGGAAATGATGCAGGAAAGTGAGATTCCCACTGTCGGCATGTGCATGGGAGATATGGGCATGCCGTCACGCATTCTGGCCAGCAAATTCGGTGCACCATTTACCTACGCCACTTTCAGCCAGGAACGAACATTGGCACCGGGGCAGATGAGCTTTAAGCAGATGACAGAAATATACCGGTACGAGTCCCTGGGATCAGAAACGGCCGTGTATGGAGTGATCGCCGACCCGGTAGGGCACAGTTTAAGCCCGCACGTCCACAATGCGGCTTTTGCAGTCAAGGAATTCAACTCAGTCTACTGCCCATTTCGAGTCCCAGCGGACAAGCTGGAACAGTTTATGCAGGATGTCCCCCGTCTGGGCATTCAAGGGCTAAGCGTGACCATTCCCCACAAGGAAGCGATTGCTCGATACTTAACCAAAGTCGACCCTGCAGTGAAAAGCATCGCTGCGGTGAATACCGTGGTATTCGATGGGGCAGAAGTCATCGGTTACAATACTGACTACAATGCGGCGATGGACTGCTTGGAACACGCCCTCGGCACGATTGGCGACGAACCGAGTCCCGTGAAAGATAAACGCGTGTTGGTACTGGGGGCGGGTGGAGTGGCCCGGCCGATTGTCTACGGTTTATGTGCCCGTGGAGCCCAGGTCACGGTTGCCTCTCGAACCCATAGTCGTGCCGAACGACTGGCAAGTGCATTTGAATGTCAGGCGGTGGAGTGGGAGGCCCGGTATGGGGTGCAATGTGAAATCTTAGTAAACTGTACTCCCGTGGGCATGCATCCCAATGTCGATGAGACCCCAATCAACAAAACATTTCTCAAACCGGCGATGCTTGTATTCGATACGGTTTACAATCCAGAATCCACGCTCCTAATCAAAGATGCCCAATTGCGCAATTGTTTGGTCGTGACCGGTGTCGATATGTTTGAACGGCAAGCCACGCTGCAATTCTACTTGTTTACCAAACAAGAAGCCCCTGTCCATGTCATGCGCAATGTGCTGAAGAAGATCATTGGTGCGGTGAAGTACCTTGGCGATTGATCTCATGGAGAGTGATCCAATTCCGGCTGCAAATACCATTGTTCTCATTGGCTATCGGGGCACAGGTAAAACGACGGTTGCCCGTGCGTTGGCCGCCCATTTGCAATACGATTGGGTCGACACGGACGATCTGGTGGAACAGAGCATGGGCAAAACGATTACGGAGATTTTTTCACAGCTTGGGGAAAGCACTTTTCGAGAGCAGGAAGTAACCGTGGTAGACGATCTTTGCCGTAAGACTCGGATGGTCGTGGCTACCGGTGGTGGCGCCGTATTGCGAGAAGAGAATCGAAAATCGATGATGGCTTGCGCTGAAGTGGTCTGGCTCACGGCATCTCCCGAGACCATCGCCGAGCGACTCACCAGCGATCCTGCTACCGAACAACGACGTCCTAACCTGACTAACCAGGGTGGCCGGTACGAAATTGAGACGCTTCTTCTCCAACGCAGCCCAATTTATCGCCAATGTGCCACGATGACGGTCGATACCGAAGGTAAGACGCCCGACGAAATTGTTGAAGAGATTGTGGCGCAGCTTTGCTAAGAGGTTAGAGATCTTCTGTTAGTTACTCTTACTGGAAGATTACATTAAAGTGATGGAAAATAAAATATTTAACGCAGAAGGCGCGGAGAACGCAGAGGTGCGCAGAGGTGAAATCTGCCTTTCTCTGCGGCTCTCAGCGTCCTTTGCGCCTGAGTTAAAATAATCCACCGCTTGTTCCCATTTTACAGCTCACTACCTTTCCCCATTCCCTATTCCACAATCCGAATTCCGCATTTGATCCATGCTTCCCATAGCCGCCTTACCTTTGCCAATTAGCCTGCTGCTTGTATTCTCGATTGGTCTGGTACTGGGGGCATTGGTCAACTGGGCCACTTACCGTCTGGCTTGGAATTGCCGAGACATTTCTCCCTGGTCTGCGCCCGCAGCGAATGCCCCGTCTCGGAAGGCAACTGACCGTATTCCCGTATTGGGGTGGTTGGGTTTGCGTCGCGAAGTATTTTTGCATGGTTCTCGATTTTGGCTGCGGCCGATGGGAGTTGAATTGGCCATGGGCGTGGGGTTGGCGCTCCTCTATGGGTGGGAAGTGCACCAGCAGGAGTTCCTCAGAGTGCAAGTTGCCGGTATCGGGGGACAACCGCTTTCTGTCGATCTCTGGATGATTCCAGGAAGTTTTCTAACGACCCAGTTTATCGGTCATACGGTGCTGATCGTTTTCATGGCGGCAGCGACATTCATCGACATTGATGAAAAAATCATTCCGGATGAAATTACCGTGCCAGGTACACTGCTGGGGTTATTGCTGGCCACCCTTCTGCCGATGCCTTTGTTGCCTCATCTGGGGCTCACTCAACAGCCAGCTGCAGGTGCTCGTGTGGTGGAAGGAATACCAGCCGCGCTGCAGCCCCCGGATGGATTTCAACTAACCATCGAACCGGTGAGGCTTGCCGCTCCCAATGCGTGGCCCGATTGGTTGCAAGGTGCGCCTTGCGGATGGAGCTTGGTGCTGGGCTTGGCCTGTTTTGGACTTTGGTGTTTTGCTTTGGCGCCGCGTCGTTGGCGTGGCAGACACGGGGTATGCCGTGGCCTGGTGCTGATCAGTGCACGGATTGTGCGTGAGCTAACACGGTCACCGATGGTTTGGATTTCCATGTCAGGATTCTTCTACGTGGTTGCCATATGGTGGTTGGGAGGGGAAATGTGGCGAGGATTGCTTTCGTCTCTGGTGGGGATGGTTGTCAGTGGGAGCACGGTGTGGGCTGTGCGGATCGTCGGTACGGCTGCTCTGCGCCGTGAAGCAATGGGGTTTGGTGATGTCACGCTGATGATGATGATTGGTACCTATTTGGGATGGCAAGCCGGACTGATGATTTTTTTTATATCACCTTTTGCCGGATTGTTGGTGGGTATGACGCAAATCGTATTGCGACGTGGTGACGTCATTCCCTATGGCCCATTTCTATGTCTTGGGTCTTTGGCGGTAATCGTATATTGGGGCAATTTTTGGAATCCGGAAACCATGCAGCCCATTTTTGGATTGGGCTGGCTGATGATTCTGGTAATGGCGGGAGGGATGTTGCTGCTGGGTGTGATGTTGGCTATCTGGCGGATGCTCAAAATGTGGTTGTTTGGATCAGAGTTCAGGGACAGGTAACGCATGTGGCTGACCAAATCGATACCCATTCGAACTGACCAGGATTGGCTCGCAGGCCAGGCGGAAATTGTTCATCGAAGGTATGGAGTGATTGAAGCAGCGGCTGGAAAGCTGGTCGCCATTCATTTCCGTCGCTGGCCCAAATTGATTACCTGGCCTGAATTTTGGCCGGTTGGCAACGATTATCATGCATTTGGTGAGGCCGATCGGTGCCTCCTCTATTACAACCATCCACTCCAACATTCACAATTTCTCGCCCTGCGTTATATGATCTCTCAGCGAGGGACTACCTATGCTACCTGCCAGGTGGCCCTGTCTGCCCTCGATTGGGTAGCCGAATTCAAGCAGACCGATGCATTGCTTTGCGACGCGGCCAACCACCGTCTTTCCGATCGTCTGATCCGCCGTTTTGGCTGGCAGCCCCATAAGCCCTCACGCTGGCACCGCAATTACATCAAACGGTTTTATGGAAAGTATCCACTGGGGGCTGGCATGCAGAGAAATCAGATGCTAGAAGACGCAGAAACGCATTGAGGATGCTAGCAAGGCTGGCGATTGGTCTTGTCGCGGTATGGAACGCTTGCTACGTTCCCAGCGTGTTTTTCACCATTCCAACGACGCAAGAACACGGATATCCATAGTGTTTCGAGACACCATGAAGCTGGCCTTGGGGCTGCTTTTGCTTACTAACGGTTGCGGGCGATTGGTTTTCAAGCCGAAGGAGCAGGCTAGCGCGCTACAACAGCAGCAAGTACAAACGTTGGCCCAACAGAACCGGGAATATCAGAGTCGGGCTCAAACTCTCGATAGTGACAATCAGGAACTGGAATCGTTGTTGGCCCAGTCACGCCAACAGGCCCGATTACTCAATGATGAACTTTCGGCCACACGGAGTTCACTGAAAGCTACGACCGATCAGTTGGTGGCATTGCGCAGTAATCATGAACAACTACGCAGTAAGACCACCACCATGCTTGCATCATCGCAAAAACGCTCGCGCGCAGAAATTCGTGCGAATAACAGCCTATTGAAAAACCTTACGGTGGGGAATCTGCCAGGTGTTGAAGTGCGTCAAGATGGAGATGTCGTTCGGGTCGAAGTTCCCGGCGTCCAGCTTTTCACGCCCGGAAGCAATTACCTGATTAATGGGGCCGATCCATTGCTGCAAAATGTTGCCGCAGATCTAAGACGCAATTTTCCCGATCAGATCATTGGAATAGAAGGACATACGGACAACACGCCAACCCATTCTCAGCAGTTTCCTAGTAACCACCATCTTTCGGCTGCCCAGGCCTTGGCCGTTTACAATGCACTCATTCAACAGAAGACCTTACCCGAGCGGCAGCTATTTGTGATTGGCCATGGTTCCAATCATCCGGCCGTATCCAATGCGACCGAAGCAGGCAAAGTCCGCAATCGGCGCATTGAATTCGTCATCTATCCCGAGCGGATTGCCAGTCGGTAGTTGCGAGTGGCCTTGTTGACTGACTGATTTTGAATAATTTTAGACAGGATCAACAAGATTTACTGGATAGAAATACATCGTTTAGAGATCGATACGATCAAATTGTACCTATAATCTTATTGCTCCGACATGCTTGGACTTATAATTTACGCACCGTATAAATTCGATTGCTAGTATTATCATCAGTTGCTCAAGGATTTCAACGATTGGATTTTTAGAACTCATAAACTCAATACGTTGCAGGCTACCAAACGGTCTGGAAGTCAAAAAGATTTACATCCGATGAACAGGATCTGGCTGAATGATCCCGTACATCCTGTTTGTCCTGTCAAAATAAAACCGTTTAAGGCAATTGTTCGACAAGACCGTTGTGAGTCTAGAGTTACGAGTCCAGAGGGTCCAGGGTTAAGACCTTTGAGCCGCTATTCTTACCCTGTCTGGCCTATTACAATGGGCTTCTTCTGCATCTGTGAACTTTGCAGTTGCTGTGTGGTGTCTTCCCTTCTGGAGTCCTAACTCGAATATTTTATAAAATATCCAGGCTAATTCTTAGAAATCGAGTTGTGGCCAAAAATGATTGTTATCATTGATTACCAAATGGGCAATTTGCGTAGTGTTCAAAAAGCTTTTGAGCGTGTTGGACATGAGGCAGTGGTCACTTCGGATCCGACCGTGATTGCCAGTGCCAGCCATGTGGTTTTACCAGGAGTGGGCGCCTTTGCCGATGCCTTGGCCGAGCTGAAGCGGCGTCAATTGGTGGCCCCGATACGAGCGGTGATCGACGCAAACAGGCCCTTTCTGGGAATCTGTTTGGGATTGCAGTTGTTGTTTGACACCAGTTATGAGGATGGCGAACACCAGGGCTTTGGCATTATCCCAGGACAGGTACGTCGATTTGAACTGCCGGCAGGCTTCAAGGTTCCTCACATGGGTTGGAATCAGGTCAGCTTGCCACGTGATTCCCCCATTTTTGCCGGGATCGAGGACGAAAGTCACTTTTACTTTGTCCATTCTTACTACGTCGTACCCGACGATAAGAGTGTGGTGGCCGGCATGGCGACTTATAGTGAGCCATTCTGCGCCATGATCAGGAAGAAAAATCTTTTCGCTACGCAATTCCACCCGGAAAAAAGCCAACAAGACGGCTTACGGGTGTTGAAGAACTTTGCTGAGCTATCAGCCCGTTGAAAAAGTCATTTGGACTGCGAGCGCGACCAGATCCGTCAACCTAGCGTCGCGGAAACTCGACGTATAAACAGTATGCCTGCTTTTCCGCTCCTTGGTTTGACGCATCTGGTCGCGCTCTCATCTACAAAGCACTTTCTCAACAGACTGCTAACTCTCCAGTGATTCATCAGCCATACGCTTGAAACTAGGACCATTATGTGCGATATTCGCACCTTCTTGTTCATCCCATACGCACAGGGAAGTATCATGCAAATTTGGCCGGCAATTGACCTGCGAGATGGCAAATGCGTCCGTCTCCAGCAAGGTGATTACGGTCGAGAAACGGTCTTTGACGACAATCCAGTAGCTGTTGCCTGCCAATTTCAGCAGCAAGGGGCCCAGTATCTCCATCTGGTTGATCTGGATGGGGCCCGTGAGGGTCGACCGATGAATCTGGACGCAGTGAGAGCCATCGTTGAGGCGGTCGACCTGGAATGCGAATTGGGAGGAGGGATCCGTGATGAGGCAACGATCGAAGGGTTGCTGGAAATTGGGCTCAAGCGTCTGGTGTTGGGGACCTCAGCACTCAAGCGGCCCGACTGGTTTGGCGACATGTGCCAAAAATTTCCCGGCCAATTAGTTTTAGGAATCGATGCCCGCAATGGGCAAGTCGCTACCGAGGGTTGGTTGGAAACGAGCGAAATTGAGGCCACTGAGCTAGCTCGAGATTTTCAAGCGTTTCCTTTGGCAGCGATCGTCTATACCGACATTGCTACCGATGGCATGATGGCTGGGCCCAATGTGACTGCGATGTCAGAAATGCAACGCCTGGTGGAAATGCCGGTTGTTGCTTCGGGTGGTGTTACCACAGCTAAAGATGTTGCTGAGTTGGCTGCTGCAGGGTTGGCTGCTGCAATTATCGGCCGAGCTCTCTATGAGGGAACTATCACCGTGCCCGAAGCACTGGTTGCTTCTAGTCTACCGGAATCTGGAACAACGAATGATGTCCTGCGTCGTGCGCAAGAATAGAACAATAAATGTGTAGCCAATAATTCCACATGTAAGGAAACACTCGATGAGTTAACGGTACTTAGTACTGAATGCTAGCAGTCCTTTATTTTTCAGATCCGAAATTTTGAACGGAAGGTAACGAAGTCAACAAAGAGACATGTGTATGACCGATGATCGGATGGAGTCTATTATTGGCTGGCAGTACCTTTAGTCTGTAGCTTGTTAGCAGTTTCCCTTCGTTTTCTTCGTCGCCTTCTGTAAAAAAACCACAGTCCACGTGATTGAGTTTGTCTCATGCACGTGAACGAA
The DNA here is from genome assembly GCA_039831705.1 of Pirellulales bacterium. GTDB lineage: Bacteria > Planctomycetota > Planctomycetia > Pirellulales > Lacipirellulaceae > JAJRWS01. Next base: position 15,536 of record JBDOMT010000160.1, read on the forward strand.
TACTAAACGAGGAGCTTTTCATGGCTAATAGCGTCGCAGACATTCGCAATCTTGTCATCTGTGGACACGGCAGCGCGGGGAAGACTTCCCTGGTGGATAAACTGCTCACTCAAAGTGGTGCAGTCCAAGGGGTACCTAGTGTGGACGCTGGCACAAGTATTTGCGACTTCGACGAAGAAGAAAAACACCACCATCACTCGATCGAGTCGGCAGTCACTCATTTTGAACATGCAGGAAAGCACGTCCACTTGATTGACACTCCAGGTTATCCCGATCTGGTAGGGCAAATGATTGGAGCGTTGCGAGCTGCGGATACCGCACTCATTGCCATCGATGCCCACGCAGGCATCAAAGTGAATTCACGGCGTGCGTGGAAAGAGGCAGGCAAGGCCGGATGTGGTCGTATTCTGGTTCTGACCAAGCTCGATACAGACAATATCGACTTTCTTGGTTTGATTGAATCGATCCATGAAGTTTTTGGAAAAGAGTGTACTTTATTCAACGTTCCCCAGGGAATAAGCGATTCTTTGCGCGGCGTGATCAGTACCTTGGATGTGCCAAAAGAGATCGATGATGCGGTGGTTGACCCGGTCGCCATCCATGAGGCATTGATCGAGTCGATCATTGAAGTCGATGAAAAAGTCTTGGAGCGATATTTCGAAGGCGAGATGCCTTCGGACAAAGAGCAGTTGGGATTGATGATTCAGGCAATTGCCGCTGGCACGTTGGTGCCGATTGTGTGTGTCTCGATCAGCAAGGATGTGGGCGTGACCGAATTGATGGATATACTGACCACGGCAGCATTGCCACCTGCAGCGATGCGCCGCACCGCCAGCAAAGAGGGCGATGAGGTTGCGATCAAGCCTGAGCCAGACGCTCCTCTGGTTGCCCAGGTGTTTAAAACAAGGATTGATCCGTTTGTTCAGCGATTAAGTTACATTCGTGTCTATGCGGGTACGTTGCAGAAAGATTCGACCATTCACTCGCCGGAGGCGCGCAAGGGGATCAAAATTGGCCCGCTCTTGACGGTCCAGGCCAATGAAACCAGTCCAACAGACGAAG
>JBDOMT010000230.1:0-3695 GCA_039831705.1 Pirellulales bacterium
CGCTGCCGCAAATCTTCTGAGTAGGCTTCCTTCTCTTGATCCTCCTTGATCTGAGTCGAAATAGATACCTATAGTAAATCGTGTAACTCTACGCTACAGTAACCTCGAAAACGCTCTAGACTACCCAAACTGCCCAGAAAAGTTGTGTGTCTGAATTTTTTCTCTGGCGGTGGTCTTCAGTCACACAACCTACAAAGTCCGCTCGGAACCCATCTCCTCAAGTACCTCACCCAGGCAGTCGGCGATGAAGTCGGCGTCGTCTTGGGTAATGCACATGGGGGGTTTGATCCGCAGGGTATTACCTTTCAGTCCACCCTTGCCAATGACCAGGCCGCGCTGTTTGCAGCGTTCCATGATATCGGCTGCCTCGGTCGATGCGGGCTCTTTGCTTTGGCGGTTGCGGACCAATTCCACACCTAGCATCAATCCCAATCCGCGCACTTCACCGATCAGTGAATGTTGGTCTTGCAGGGCTAGCAGACGATTTTTCAAATGGGTGCCAACTTCGAGTGCGTTTTGTTGAATGTTTTCTTCGTCAATTACCTCCAGCGTTGCCAGGCCTTGGGTCATGCTAATGGGGTTACCGCCGAATGTGTTGAAGTGGATTCGATGAGCCATCATTTCAGAAATCGGTTCGGTGGTGGTCATGGCTCCTAGCGGCGCACCATTGCCAATTCCTTTGGCCATGGTAATCATGTCGGGTACAATGTCCCAGTTCTGATGCGACCAGTAATGGTTTCCAGTACGGCCAAACCCACCCTGCACTTCGTCGGCAACGCAGATTCCTCCATGAGCTCGGACAATGTCATAGACCGTACTGAAAAATTCTTTCGGAGGTACGATCGTTCCTCCCACTCCCTGGATCGGCTCTCCTATGAAACAGGCAATCTCTCCAGGCGTCTGGTATTCGATGACATTACGTATGTCCTGGGCACACTTCAAATCACAGCTTGGATATTCCAGATCGTAAGGACAGCGGTAGCAATATCCTGGATGGGTGTGGAGTACATTCAGAGAAGGATTGGCTTTGAACTTCCAATTTCCGTGCGCCGTGAGGCTCATTGCCGTGGATGTACCACCGTGGTAACCGTTGCGCAGCGCCACGACATCCGCATTTCCGGTGAACTCGCGCGCCGAGAGGATGGCCACCTCGTTGGCCTCACTGCCACTGTTGGTAAAATAGGAACGGGTGAGGCCCGGCGGCATTTTTTCAGCCAGCTTTTCCGCCATCAAAGCGAGGCTTGGATGGAGGTAGATAGTGGTGGTGTGCTGTAGTCGACCCGACTGCTGACGTACTTTTTCGGCAATTTTAGGATGACAGTGTCCGACGCTGACCGTGACAATTCCGGCGAACGCATCAAGGTATCGACGGCCCGTTTCATCCCACAGGTACTGCATGTGACCTTCGACAATCATCAACGGCTCACGGTAATAGGTGAGGACACCCGGAGAGACATATTGATGTCGCAAGGCCATGACTGTTTCACGCGAAGGTCCATCGTAGAGAGCGGGCGCGTGGTCGATGATAGGCAGTGTGCATTTATTTTGTGAGTTGTCAGTGGCCATGGATTATTTCTCGTTATTTTCCTGATAGTACATTTGGCTTTGTCACAGAAGGAGGGCTGGCTTTGATAGTACCATAACACATCATCCATCCATCACATCGACATCTCCTGCTTCCGGCACCAGGATACCGGGCGATTCAATCAGGCCACGTTCTTCTTTTGTGCCAGGGATCAGATTGTCTAACACAATTCCGAGCAGAGCGGCCACGGCCATTCCGGTGGATCCTAGGGCGATTACCACAGCACTAATACCAGCGGGCATCCAGTTGAGATCCGCCTGGCCGGTGCTATGGGGGCCAAAATAAAAAGGAACGCTCAACCCCATGAACAGCGAAAATCCACCGATCAACAGGTTGCGATCGCTGTTTAAGTCTGCCTTGGCGAATTGTCGGACACCTACTGCTGCGATCAGCCCAAACAGGGTGCAGTAGAGTCCACCTACGACAGGCTGAGGGATGGCTGCGGCCATGGCGCCGAATTTGCCGAACAAACCTAGAAAGATGAGCAGAACCGCGCCGATCTGGACGACGTATCGACTTCCCACTTTGGTGAGGCCGACCAAGCCAATATTTTCGGAGTAACTGGTTGAGCTGAACCCACCAAAAATGCCTGTCAGTGCGCAGCCCAATCCTTCCATGCCAATACCGCGCGATATTTCTTGAGGTGTTGGATCACCACCTCCGGCCATGTTTTTGCAGGCGTGGTAGTCGCCAAACGATTCAATCATGGATGCCAGGTAGCCTGCCAGAACGGCCACCAACGCACTCAGGGACCATTCGGGCAATCCCCACGGAAAGAACAGAGTCGACCCACGAAGCCAGACCGAATGATTGACTGCGGACAAGTCGACGAAGGCCGCATCCTCGGAGCCAATGATTTCTTGTTGCCCTAATCCCCAGCAAAGGGTCACAACGAGTCCAATTGCAAGCAGCATGGGAAATAGTTGGAATAATCTTATCCATCGAGAAAGAATCAGTGAAAACAGTATGACCAATACGATGGTCAGGCCAGAAACGTACCAATTGCTGGCGGCGACCGGAGCGCCAAACTGGTAGAGAGCCAGTCCAATGAGCATGATGACCGGACCGACGACCACGGGAGAAAGAAATCGGCGGATCAGACCCATCAACCCGGAAAAACCAATAATCGCTTCGATCAAGCCGCCTGCGATCACAGCTCCGGCGATGGTGCGCATACCGTGTGCACCACCTGCATGCCATTGTTCAATCAACGGTTCCAAATTGGATTGACTGGTGTCGCCGGCGAGTACGGGTGACCAGTCGAGTGAATTCAGTTCATGCGCATTAGCCACAATGGCAAAGAAAGCAGCCAGGAAAGAAAACGAGACACCCTGAATGATGGGGAGTCGGGAGCCATAGGTTGACTGGAGCAAGGTGGCGACCCCACTGCAGAGCATCACCGAGGTGATTAAGAGAGCCGTGTTGGTGAGTTGCAACTCTGTCAGTTGTCGAGTCACCGACTCTGGTAAATTTTCTGGGATGGGCCACAATTTTGGACCGAACAGTAGAGGTACGGCAATTGTCGATCCAAACATCGTCAGCACATGTTGGATCGCCAATATCAGCGCATGATAAAATGGCGGCCGGTCATTAAGCCCGTAGAGAAGACGACGGTTGGTAGATGGGTTATTCACGTGTGCTGAAGGGGTCAGGTACAAGTTTTCGGCTTGCGCGCCTATGAGCCAAAATGTCTGGTTGACCGAAACTCGTACCTGACCCCGCCCAATTACGCTCTATTACGGCTCTATAATTCCATCATAGGTGTCGGGACGACGGTCTCGGAAAAATTGCCACGTGTTACGCACTTCGCGGATCAAGTCAAAATCCATGTCGGCAATCACAATGTCGTCGGCTGTTCGCTCTTTGGATTGGGTAACCATTTGTCCGCGTGGATCGCAGAAGTAACTTTGCCCATAGAATTCACCAATGTTCCAAGGTTCCTCGGACCCTGGCCGATTGATGGCTCCGACGAAATATTGATTGGCTACCGCGTGCGCCGGCTGTTCTAATTTCCACAGGTATTCACTCAGTCCGGCGACGGTTGCAGATGGGTTGAAAACAATTTCCGCCCCATTGAGTCCCAGACAGCGGGCACCTTCAGGGAAGTGCC
>JBDOMT010000096.1:0-16578 GCA_039831705.1 Pirellulales bacterium
TGCGACTCAATAAAATCATGGCGAGAGAAAAATCACGGTTGACACTATCGTAAATAGGACCACTCTCGGAAGACTCGATAAAATAGACTATTATCAACAGGAACTAATTGGGAGGAATTGATGATAATCCGCAGAAGGTACGAAGAATAACGAAGCTGCGACTCTCTCCAGCATAGCTACTCAGCTGGGATTTGTCATGTTCTTCAACACCCACTGAGAGAGCGGACGGGGCCTATTTCTCTTGAACCACTTTATCAGGCGTTGTCTCCCAACGACCAAACAAAACGCGTCGTGTTTCCAGTCGTATTGATTTGGCTTGATCATCGTGTGCTTGGACAAGTCGCATCAAGTCATTCAGTAAGTGCTGCGAAGGTTTTGATGAAGAGGCGATCAGAATGTCGATTCTGCGTCGACCGTCTTGTTGGTGCGGACTGGCGGCCAGATACTCACACAACTCTTCACGGTTGATGCGCTCCTCCAATGCACTACGAAGCTCATGTGACAGATCTTGTTGGAGTATCACTTCGTACACAGCCAGTCCACTGGCTATCAAAATTAGCGACATCGCCACTCGAGGCACCCAGCCCGCGAAGCGGCCATGGTGGTGGCTTCCGCGGATTCCAGTGGCATACAGACTACACGCCGAACCCAGAATGATAGCTACGATATTGGTCAGGAACAAAAGCAGCGCGCCGCTGGCTACGTCCCACTCGGCCCATGCAGTGCAGATCCCGGCGGTGGCAACCGGTGGCACCAGAGCGGCTGCGATGGCTACACCGGGTAGCGCTGAAAGCAGGTTGGGCCGGCCAATTGCAAAGGCGGCTGCGATACCGCTGGCAAAGGCGACCAGTAAATCGGCGACTCGTGGCGATCCCCGCGCAGCCATCTCATGAGGCAGAGTCGTCTCGGCAATGAGCAATCCACAGGCGACGCCAATAGCGAAGGCCAATAGAAATCCTTGAGCTACCGCCCGAGTCGTATTCCGCAACAGTTGGGCATTTCCCTGGACCAAGGAAAGACCCGCTCCCAGCAGGGGTGTCATTAACGGAGCCAACAGCATGGCGCCGATGACAACAGCGGCCGAATTCTGAATCAGACCGATCGAGGCGATGAAAGTCGAAAGGCAAATCAACGCCATGAAATCAAAGTCCCACTTCGAGCTCGACTGTACCCGTTCAACCAACTCAATTCGTCCTGTCCGGTCGAGTTGGGGCACACGCAATTGTACACTCTGTTCCAACCCACGCAGTAAACGGCTAGTCCAGGGAATGGGTGGACGGACCACCGCAACTGCTGCGCCTTCGACCGAATTGAGAAGTCGTTCCGAAGAGGAAGAGAAGAGAAACCGGTGGACCACGTTGTGATGCGTAGCTCCCAGGAGTAACAAATCGTGTCCTTGTTTCGCCCCTTCTTCGATCGCGGTGGTAGGATTGTGTGACATTACCACTTTGGTTAGTACTCGATCGGCATCGGTCTTCAAAGCCTTCCGAACAATACGGTCGAGAATGGTCTGACCCACAAGCTCCGCGACATCGTCCACGTTGGATTCCACGTACATCGCAGTCAAACGTGAGTCGGTCGCTGTCGCGAGCCGAGAAGCCAACCGAAGTGTTGCACCAGTGTGAGGACCACCGCCGGCTGCTACCAACAAGGAATGGTGCCAAATCGATTTTTCGGAGCTTGCCACCTGTAACTGCACGACCATGCAGGGAGCCTGCTGAAACAATTGCCGCTCGATGGCAAACTCTGGCGAAGTGCTCTTCTCTTTTCGCTGCCGAGGAAGAATCAGCAGCGAGATGTCCTGCTGACCAAGCAGTTCGAGGATGGTTTTCACTGGTTGGATCTGGCGAATTTCTTTTAATTCAACTTGCAACTTGAATGGAGAATCCTCGACGGGTACCTCAGTCGAAGATTCGACGGGCATCTCCGCAGCATTTTCATTGGATTTTTCATCGGTTACTTTTTTAGCAGTTTTATAGTTGGTTTTTTCATGGGAGGGCTGCTCAAGTTCCTCAGTAAATTGTGCTACCCAATGCAACCCGGTCTCAGCAAGCCGGGCAGTCGCGTGCCCCAGATCGGCATTGCGTGGCTCGGAATTTGGCTTAACCGTGCCTACCACATCTTCAGTCGACGAACGGACAACATCCAGAATCAAAAGATTTTCATTTTCCGCCAAGGCAAAGCGGGAGGCCCACTCGAGTTGACGCTGGTGTTCCATGACACCGCAAAATGCAATCGCTATGGTCATCTCGTTTGTAGCCTACGGATTCGGCCGGTTGGCGATCAGGTCTTCGACCACCGATGGGTCCGCCAGTGTGCTGGTATCTCCCACCTGTTCGAGCTCGTTTTCGGCAATCTTTCGTAGAATTCGCCGCATGATTTTGCCGCTGCGAGTTTTGGGCAGACCGGGCGCCCATTGCAATACGTCTGGCGAGGCGATGGGGCCGATTTCACTGCGGACATGCTTGACCAATTCCGAGCTTAATTCGTCCGTTGGTTCGACGCCCAGTTTCAGAGTTACATAGGCGTAAATGCCCTGACCTTTGATGTCATGTGGGCAGCCGACCACTGCCGCTTCAGCGACGTCGGTGTGACTGACCAGCGCGCTTTCAACCTCGGCCGAGCCAATGCGGTGGCCGGATACATTGATCACATCGTCGACGCGCCCTAGTAGCCAGTAGTCACCATCTTCGTCCTGACGGCATCCGTCTCCGGAAAAATAGAGCCCCGGGAATGTACTGAAGTAGGTCTGCACGAATCGATCATGATCTCCCCACATGGTTCGCATCATTCCTGGCCAGGCCTTGCGCAGGCAAAGTTTTCCGGCTGTGCCTGTGGGTACGGGCTGCCCTTGGTCGTCGACGATTACCGGATCGACGCCAAAGAATGGGCGCCCCGCGCTACCCGGCTTAAGGGTATGCGCTCCGGGAAGGGCAGTGATCAGGATGCCGCCGGTTTCTGTTTGCCACCAGGTGTCGACAACCGGACATCGCTCATGGCCAGCAGTCCGCCAATACCACAACCAGACTTCAGGATTGATCGGCTCGCCCACGGAACCGAGTAATTTGAGACTGGAGAGATCCCGTTTTTCCACTGGTTCTGAGCCATGTCGCATCAGCGCGCGGATGGCGGTTGGGGCGGTGTAAAATTGGGTCACCTGATATTTGTCTACGATGTCCCAGAAGCGGCCCACATCGGGATAGGTTGGCACGCCTTCAAACATCAGGCTGGTTGCACCCTGACAGAGCGGGCCATAGACGATGTAGGAGTGACCGGTCACCCAGCCGATGTCGGCCGTGCACCACCAGATATCCCCATCCTGGTAGTCAAAGACGTACTTAAACGTCGTGGCTGCGTAGATCATGTAACCACCGGTGGTGTGGAGTACTCCCTTGGGCTTACCGGTGGAACCGGATGTGTAGAGGATAAACAGTGGATCCTCGGCGTCCATCCACTCCGGCTCACATTCAGTTGCAGCTGCTTCCATCGCTTCGTGCCACCAGACGTCTCGACCCTCTTGCATGGAGACTTCGAGGCCCGTTCTTTGAACGACTACCACGTGTTGAATGCTGGGGCACTGGGCCAAAGCCTTGTCCGCCTTGACCTTCATGACAATATTATTCTTCTGGCCGCGTAACGCGGTGTCTTGCGTCACCAAGATCTTACATTCCGAATCCTGAATGCGGTCACGAAGGGCGTCTTCGCTGAAAGCGCCAAAGACGATTGAGTGCACTGCGCCGATGCGAGTGCAGGCAAGCATGGCAACGGCCAACTGGGGGACCATCTGCAGGTAGAGGCAGACTCGATCGCCCTTTTCAACCCCCAAGGACTTGAGCACATTGGCAAACTTGCATACTTCCGTGTGCAATTGCCGATAGGTCAATTGGCTTTGCTCTCCCGGATTGTTCCCTTCCCAAAGTATGGCGACCTGGTCGCCCCTTTTTTCCAGATGGCGGTCCAGTGCATTGACCGACATGTTGGTTTTGCCGCCGCTGAACCACTTGATTTGTACATCTCCTTCGAAACTAAAATCGGAGACCTGATCCCATTTTTTTTCCCAGACGAAAGATTCCGCAATCTCACCCCAGAATTGATCGGGGCCATCAATCGATTGTCGGTACATTTGTTCGTACGATTCGAGTGATGGGCAATGCGCCTTGCCGGCAAAATTTGCAGGTGGCGGGAGTAGCTTGGCTCCCTTTTGGGATATTTCAGATTGGGAATTCGACATGCGATGGCAATCCTTTGGTGGACAGACCCAGAGCGCCGCTCTGTCGGAAAGCCCACGGGCTATAGAAGCATGGGGTTAACCCATTGAGACAAACAACACCTAGATTAGCGGGATTAATTGCTTTCGGCAACCGGGGGGATCACACCCAAGGGGAGTAATCCCCAAATTTGGTGAAGAGCGCTGTTCCGGCAGAGCATAATATTTCGGAAATGCAATGCCGGATCAGCGTCGCTAAGGCTCCTTGTTCTGGCCTACGTGCTTTGGCTCAATCGTTGCTTTGGTGCCTGGTAGAGACGAGAGTGCGTTTCGTGGAGCCAGGTCGGTATTTTCTCTGCGAAAGGAGAGTCTTTCAGTGCTGTGCTCAAGTCCAACTGGTCGGCTTGTGATGCGTTGAGGCCAGGAAACCAATGGCCCCCGTTGCCGAGTAAATTATAACGCATTTTGCCATATTCGGTCATGTCGTAGGCGAGCATGAGATTGCGTAACCAGAGAATGACTGGCAGATTCATATGCCCCGGAGTCTCTTCCCAAGGAGGCAAGTCGGTATCCATTCGATTAGCCCAATCCTCCCCAACGGCATCATGCAAGGCTTCGCGTAGTCGATTAAGGACGGGAGGAAGTAGCTGGTTGGCTTCGGCTAGCAGAGGCAAACTGGATAATTGCAGGTCAAAATCACTGGGCCGTGCCGCGCCTAAGCTGAGCGTATGGATTTCTGGTCGGGAGAGGCAAAACAGACAATTGAAGACCAGTGGATGCAAGGGCGCGCAAAGTTCAACCAGTTTGGCTGGGGGATCGTAGAGCATGCCTCCTTTGTCGGCTGGGCTGATGATGAAAATGCCCATGTCACGCTCTGTGGCTGCCTCCAGGGCTGCTTCGTTTTGTTGGTTGATGTAATACCAGTGCAAGTTGACATAATCAAACCCGCCATTCTGGGAGCTCTCGCCCTGAGAGCAATTGATGGCTGCCAGGATTACGTCAAGCGGTGCATGAGTCGAAAAACCAACGTGTCGGATTTTGCCAGCGTCTACCAGGCGACGGGCAGCTTCCAGGCAGCCACCCGGTTTCACCGTCCACCATAAGGATTCGTAGGTGTTGATGCCATGGATTCCCAGCAGGTCGACATAGTCCAGTTGCAATCGATCGAGCGACTCATGGAATTGCCGCACGAAGACTTCAGAATCTGCGAGGGGTGAAATCTTGGTTTGAACTATTAACGATTCACGCGGAATGCCAGGCAGTACCGATCCCAGTTGCCGTTCCGACGAACCATAGCCGCGTGCTGTTTCAATATGGTTGATACCCAGTTCCAACGCCTGTCTGATGGTGGCTTCCAGATTAGCTTGATTTTCAGGTGGCACTTCCTGTAAGGGGACATCCTGCCACTTGTGCTGATAGCGCATGCCTCCACAGCTGAAGACGGGCATTTCCAATTCGGTGTGGCCAAAGCGTCGTGTGATCATGGGGCCAGTATAGTGGCAAACCAACACGCTGGGAACGATGGCTCTAAGCCAAAATTCCCGCGACTGGATTTTGATCGAGTACGCCGGTGAGTCGCATGTCGAGACCTTGGAATTTATAGCTCAGGCGACGGTGGTCGATGCCCAGACAGTGCATGATGGTGGCGTTCAGGTCGTGGATGTGAACGGGGTTTTTGACGACGTTGTAACTAAAGTCGTCGGACTTGCCATAGACCACGCCGGGCTTGATTCCGCCGCCGGCCATCCAGATGGTAAAACACTTCGGATGATGGTCGCGGCCATAGTTTTCACGGGTGAGATTACCTTGGCAGTAGATGGTCCGGCCAAACTCTCCACCCCAGATAACGAGAGTATCTTCAAGTAGGCCGCGCTGCTTGAGGTCTTGAACCAGTGCCCAACTAGCTTGATCAACATCCTTGCATTGCATGGGCAAATCGCCGCCCACATTGCCGTGCTGATCCCACCCTCGATGGAAGATTTGCGTGAATCGTACGTTGCGCTCCGCCATGCGCCGAGCCAACAGACAACTGGCGGCAAAAGTGCCTGGTTTGGTCACGTCAGGACCGTACATGTCAAGGATATGCTTGGGTTCGTTGGAGAGATCGGTTAGCTCGGGTACCGAGCTCTGCATTCGAAATGCCATTTCATATTGGGCAATCCGAGCGCGGGTTTCGGGATCGCCATAATCCTCGGCCGTCTGTTGGTTAATCTGAGCCAACGAATCTAGGGTCCGACGTCGCATTTCTCGGTCGACACCTGGTGGGTTCGAAAGGAATAGAACCGGATCGCCCTGGCTGCGGAGCGCGACTCCTTGATACTTGCTGGCGAGAAAGCCGGATCCCCAAAGACGATTGTAGAGCGCCTGTGCATCTCGGGTACTCGACCAGGTGGAGGTCATCACAACAAACGAGGGTAAATTTTCGTTCATTGAGCCTAAACCATAGCTGAGCCAAGAGCCAAGGCTGGCGCGGCCAGGCAATTGGTGGCCAGTGCATATATAGGTGATCGCTGGATCGTGGTTGATCGCTTCGGTGTGGACCGACTTGACGATCGCGATGTCGTCGACCATGCGACTGTGGTAGGGCAGCAGTTCGCTGATTGTGGCGCCGCTATTGCCATATTGTTTGAATCTGAATTTGGAAGGAGCCAGAGGAAAGCGGGCTTGCCCGCTCGTCATGGTGGTAAGTCGCTGGCCTTGGCGAACCGATTCGGGTAAATCTTTGTCAAACCATTTATCCATTTCAGGTTTGTGATCGAACATATCGACCTGCGATGGAGCACCTGCCATGAACAAGTAGATTGCACGTTTTGCCTTGGGAGCAAAGTGTGGCAACTCGGGCAGGCCCCCCATGGATGATGTGGCAGCAGCCGAAAGAGGTTGGTTCGGCAGCATGGAGGCCAGCGCAGCCGATCCGAGTCCCAGCGCCCCCCGCTTGAAGAAATGGCGCCGCGTAACTTGCTGGAAATGTTGCTCAATGGGGTCCATATGAGTGCTCTTAGTTTTTAGTTATGACTTCATCCAGATTCAGTACGACATTGGCAACCATGGTCCAGGCCGCAAGCTGATTCGTATCTTGTTTTTCATTGTTCGTGGATGGGCCGTGCGGTGATGGGGTGACACCGATGAGTTGTTTCGCCGATTCTGGATTCTTCTTAAATTGCTCCCATTCGTTGTGGTACAGTCGGTTCAGTTCGTCGACGACTGCTTGTCTGGCGTTTCGACCTGTACAAAGTCGCAGCATCATGCGAATTCGCGATTCTGAATTTGCCTCACCTTCACGCACTACACGTTCAGCCAAAGCTTTGGCAGCCTCGACGTACTGAGGGTCGTTGAGCATCAACAACGCTTGCAATGGCGTGTTGGTTCTTTCTCGACGCACGATGCATGCCTCGCGCGAGGGTGCATCGAAGGTGCTCATTTGGGGTGGTGGGGAGGTCCTTTTAAGAAATGTGTAAAGTGTGCGTCGATGGACTTGTTCGGGTTTGGTATCCGCAACGAAACGAACCGTGTTCGAGCCGGAGTAACCAACTGCAAACCAAAGCCCGTCTGGCTGTGGTGGTTTGACACCGGGGCCGCCTAGCTTTTTCACAAGGGCTCCACTCACGGCCAGTGCCTGGTCTCGAAGCATCTCGGCATCGAGCCGGAAACGGGGGCCGTGTGCTAACAGACGGTTCTCTGGATCTCGTTTGACAAGAATTGGAGTCATTTTCGACGACTGTTGGTAAGTGCTGGAGAGGACGATGACTTTCATCACCCCTTTCACATCCCAGCCGCTCTCAATAAACTCCACCGCGAGCCAATCGAGTAACTCAGGATGGCTGGGGACATCTCCCTGGGATCCGAAATCTTCGGCCGTTTTCACCAGACCTGTGCCAAAAATCTGAGACCAAAATCGATTGACTGCCACCCGAGCCGTTAACGGATTTTCACGTTCCACCAGCCATTGAGCCAAGCCTAGTCGATTGCGCGGAGCGCCCTCAGCCAAAGGGGTGAATAAGGCCGGGGTGGCTCGTTCGACTTTGTCTCCCTTTTGATCGTATTCACCCCGTTTGAGAAAAAAAGCGTCGCGAGGTTTTTCACGTTCACGCCAAATGAGCGAGATGGCCAAATGGGAAAGTATGTCGGACTGCTCGGTACTGAGCTGGGCGATCTCATCGGAAAATTTCGCGTAGGCTGTGTCGTGGAAGTTGAAGTAATACTGCCGCAGTTCTTCCCATTGCTCCGTAGTGGTCTGCACATCAGTTTGAGCTAATAGTTCACCAACTCCTCCACTGAACATCACGTTGACTGCTTCTGTTGAAGAGAGCCGTTGATTGTAGATTCGCAATTCGTCAACCTGTCCGTCCACCAGAGGGTGCTCTTTGCTATCAAGTCGACCAATGACGAAGTGGGCAGCACCACTATCGATCGTGCGGGGAGCTCCTCGGTGGGCGAGAGAGTCTTGCTTGACCGTTGATGGTTGTCGGTTTCCATCGATGTACAAGGTGATACCGGCCGCTTTTGCCGATCCATCGTAGGTGACCAAAAGATGGTGCCAACAGTTTGGTGTTAAAACATTTTCTGGAGAGACGACTTGGATTGCGTCGTGGTCAAGTTTGTGCGCAAGGAAGAAAGACAATTGGCCCTTATTTGCTTGCAGAGCATAGCCCCGTTGTTCTTTTCCGTTGGTCTTCGATAAAATCGTCCCCGTGGCATCGCCAGGCAGCCACACCCAGATGCCGGCACTAAAGCTTTTGTTATGTTCGAGGTCAAAGACATCCCCCAGGTCGACATAGGATTCCGCTGATAGTTTAACACCTGTTCCGTATCGACCAGGCACCCAATAGCGACCCAGGATACCGTCGGGCGCACCTTCCACTTTGCCAGCACTTTCGGGGGTCACGCGATTAGTGACTTTGCCATCTGGTTCAGTGTCGAGTGGATAGTGGCCAATAAGTCCTTCGACGGATGGAATGTCAGCAGATGAAATGTTGTTATTTGAGAGCTGCCGTCGCTCCTGGACCCAGAGCTGAAAAGTAGATTCCTTTTCTTGGCGGTGTTTTACTTGAATTGATTGTAATTCAGCGATCCGTTTGCGCGCATGTTCCAGAATCTTGTCTTGTTCAGGCGTTGGCACACTTACGCTAGGTGGTGTGTCGGCGTGATTGCCATCGAGTGCAGGACCATCGATACTGTTGAAGAAGGCAAATAGGGAATAGAAGTCGTTCATGGTCAGTGGATCGAACTTGTGATCGTGACAACGGGTGCATTCCAAAGTGAGTCCGAGAAAGACGGTACCCATGGTGGTGACACGATCAACCACATTACGTGTGTAAACCTCTTCCTCAATCGATCCGCCTTCGCTGGTGCTCACATTGCAACGGCAGAAGCCAGTGGCGACGCGCTGGTCTAGGGTGGCATCGGTGAGCAGATCGCCGGCCAGTTGTTCGATGGTAAACTGGTCGTATGGCATGTTTTTATTGAAAGCTCGTACTACCCAGTCACGGTAGGGCCAAATTTCACGGTAGTTGTCGAGGTGCAGGCCATGAGTATCCCCATAGCGGGCCGCATCGAGCCAGAAACGGGCCATGTGCTCACCGTAGTGAGGCGATCGAAGCAGTCGGTCGATCACTTGCTCGTAAGCTGTGGTTGAATCATCCGCAAGGAAGGCATCGATTTCCGCCAACGTTGGGGGTAGCCCGGTCAGGTCAAAGGTGACTCGTCGCAGGAGAATTTCTCTATCAGTTTCGGTGGCTGGTTTCAATTGCTCCTGGTCAAGTTGAGCCATGATGAACGAATCGATGGGATTTTCCGGCCAAGAAGGATCGCTGATCGTGGGGAGCTCGGGTCGAATGGGAGGCGTGAATGCCCAATGGGTTTGCCATGAGGCGCCCTGATCGATCCATTGTCGTATTTGTTCAATTTTTTTTTCGGTGAGCGACTTATCGTAGTCTTCCGGTGGCATCCGCTCATCGGGGTCGTGGCTGATGAGCCGGCGAAACAGTTCGCTGTTGGTGGCATCACCAGGTAGAACAGCTTGTTGGCCTGAGTCGGCTTCACCAAAAGCGGATTCGCGAATGTCCAGACGCAGGCCTGCTTCACGCTGTTCCGCATCGGGACCGTGGCAAGCATAGCAATGGTCAGAAAGAATAGGTCGGATGTCGCGACTGTAGTCGACCGGTTTTGAAAAGACAGGTTCTACAGCCTTGGCCTCTTCGAGCTTAGGGGTTTCTTCGGCTTGGGAAATGAGGGCACCCGTCCAGCAGAGCCCCGTCCAGCAGAATTTGAACGACAATACCGCACAGCTCCGCATGACCCGATTATTCCGCATAACCAATTTTAGTACTGAAAAATTTTTTACGGCCTGAACTTGGGAAAACAGGTGGTTAAGTAGTCCGCTGAGGAGATGACCCAGCCGAAAAAGGAGATGATCCAGCCAGAAGATACTGCCAAGACGGATTCGTCCACCGATGTGAGATTGACTGAGTTTAACTTGCCACATGCGAAATCTCTCCAAATATCTCGACACAAACAGTGGCTGCCAAGCGGGCATGCGGCAGATGAAATCTTACTCTATCTTACCATACGTGTTCAGTAAGAACAACCGACAGGCATGCAGGTATATGACGAAAATTTGATGCAGCCGTACTTCCTGATTCACCGATGTCGCTAGTATGAGGCTTGGTGTAGTGTCGTCCCGTTTGGGAGCGCCTCGCATCGTATTGCTGCTTACCTTGGGAGATAAACACATGCGTATTGGAAACCTGCCTCTGTCACTTTTTATCATTGTACTGATATTTTCTACCAGTGTTTACGCGCAACAAAGTCGTCGTGCAATTTCTCAAGCCAGAAAATCGGCGGCGCAGCAACCGACAGCTCGTAGCCAGACTGGCCGTAGCATAGTGACCCCTGAAGTGGCCAATGGTAATGAGCAACAGGTCATGGCTCGAGTACGAGGATATCAATTGGTCATGGAGCGTGAAGAAAAAGTACTCTCTCAACGCATGGCCCATGCAACAAAGCTTCGCCAGCAAGGTTTGCAAAACAAAGATCAAAAATTATTGGATCAGGCAGAACAGTACGAGCGTCAAGCGATCACAGCTTACCAAAGGCGAATTAAACAATTCGAGAAGACAGAATTGAATTTAGAAGCTCGTGGGAAGACTCCGGACAGAGCAAAGGGTTCGAAAGCCTACCAAGGAAAACAGTCGACGACTAAGTCTCAGACTCGACGACGCAATCCTCAGGCTAAGCGTAAACCAGCATCCAGAGGAACTCCACACACCGCGAAGAGTGTATTGAATTGGCTGCGGTAACCGTTGGCTGAAACGAGGAGTCTTTGTGGGGATTTAGTATCCCGAATGCGATTTATACATAGTATAAACACGACGTGCAAGCGAGTGAGTTGGTGTAGTTGCCATAGACTCACTCGCTTGCTTGTCGTGTATTGTCACCTCGGAATCCTTGTCGCACCATCATGAAATTTTCACACCCTATCTTTACCGTGACTGCCGCGTTGCTGCTTTTTGTAACCGCTTCACGCGTTCAAGCCATACAGATTGGCTTTGCGCTCGATCCCAGTTCTAATCTTACCTTGGCGGTCAATTTCTCAGGAATTGCCTCGGGAGAGCAAGGTCCTGGAAGTTTGATGACCACTTACAGCGGCACCTTAACCGTTAACGTGGACAATTTGTTGGCACCGGCATCGATCGATTTTCTCAGCAGTGAAGTGGTCGCAGCCAATAGTGGCAATTGGCTTCCCGAGGTGGGTGGTGGCACCATCGGAGGAAGTCCGGGAGCAGCTGAGCCCGCAAATTATGGTGGCTTCGCTGCTCCCGGACTTCCTCCGATGGTGACGCTTACGCCGCGATACGAAATTGGGATATCCATGCGACCACTCCCGGCGGAGCTCTTGCCGTAACCGGCGGATCGTCCTTCCCCTCGATACAAACATTCACAGTAGCAACCGGGATCGCAGACTTTCACATTGAGGGTGGTGCTTTGGTGTCCGCCAATGCTGGTTCGGACGACTTATCGACAAGCATGGCGGTAAACCAGGCGGCGATCAATGGCACCTACATCCGCGTTGGCAACATCGTTACCTTAACGCTTCCGGTTAACATCAACATCGATATCGATAACGGATCTGGTACCGCGAACCTTCAAGGTACAGTTTCCGTTAGTGCCAATATTTCCACCGGCGACTTCGATCAGGATGGCAATCAGGATGGTCACGATTTCCTCGTTTGGCAGCAAGGTTTCGGGACGCTTGGCGGCGCAGTATTGGGCGACGGAGACGGCAATTTCGACGGTAGTGTTCTGGCCGCTGACCTCATCTTGTGGCAGGGCGGATTTGGTTCAAGCCCGGCAGCCGTTGCAACAGTTCGTGCCGTGCCCGAACCTTCTAGTCTGGTGCTGTTGGGACTGGCCGCGATGGTAGCGAGCGTTGTGGGTCGGAACCATAGGCCAACCTGAGTCATGAGCGTTGCTTAGCGTTTATCAGCGGTTTTTAACTGCCATGGAGAAACCGCTAATGAACATGAGTAGACGCTAATAAAGCGCTTCTTCGGTAGCCTCTTGGGCCAGTTCCAGCGCAAATTCGGCATCTTCAGCCACATCTTGAGCGGCGAGAATTTCTCCAGGCAATCCAAGATTTTCTGAAGGTGAAAATGGGCTGGCTTCGTCTGAGTAATCCCCAAAGCTGATACCCAAGGCGCGTGCTGCCTGTACGGCCGCTCCGTGAGGATTCACTTGACGTAAATGGTTGACCGCCTCGGTGATGGGGACACTGCCCATGGCCGGCGGATTGTAGCAAGTCATCTGACCGAAGCGTTTTTCGACGATCAAACGCATGGCATGGGCACCATATTGGGTCGCCAGGACCCGATCAAACGTGGTTGGCGTGCCTCCACGCTGTAGATGACCCAGCACGGAAGTGCGGGTTTCGCGATGCAATCGGCTTTCGATTTCAGCCGCAACGAGCTCGCCAATACCCCCCAATCGGGTTTGCGCGCCCTCTTGCTGGGTACCGATGAGGCCTCCATTGGGCAACTCGGCTCCTTCGGCCACAACGATCAGCGTGAATCGCTTGCCATTCGCCTCACGATCGAGAATTTTATGGCAGACGTTTTCAAACTGCCATTCGACCTCGGGAATCAATATGACGTCGCCGCCTCCGGCAATTCCTGCGTGGAGTGCGATCCATCCAGCATGCCGACCCATCACTTCCAAAACCATGATCCGTTCATGACTGGCGGCGGTCGTATGCAGGCGGTCGAGTGCATCGGTAGCGCAAGCAACCGCGCTATCGAAACCAAAGGTAAAGGCTGTGGCTGATAGATCGTTGTCTATGGTTTTTGGCACCCCTACAACAGGAATGCCTGCTTCATGAAACTGTTGCGCCACAGCCAGCGAGCCATCTCCGCCGATACAGACCAGCCCATCAATGCCCAATTGATTGATGGTTGTGTTGACTCCTTCGATCAGTTCGGGGTCGATTTCTACGCGATTCTGTACTCCCACAGTCGCGGCAAACCGGCCCTTGTTGGTCGAGCCCAGGATGGTCCCACCTTGGTTCAAAATTCCTGAGGTATTCTTGGGAGTGAGCGTGATATACCGTACCGGATCATATAAGCCTTCATAGCCCTTAAGAAACCCGACACAATCGTATCCTAGTTGCCAGGATGTTTTTACAACACCTCGAATGACTGCATTGAGACCAGGGCAATCACCCCCGCTAGTGAGAATTCCAATACGCTTCTTTGACATAACGAACGGTTTCCCTGATGAAGTACTGATTGTCTACCTACGAGACAAGCATACGGCGCTTCAGGTTGCCGGAGACGGTCTATCCTAGCAGACTTGGGTGAAGAGGACCCGTGATATCGGTATAACCGGACTTGTGAGTGTCATTTTACCGTCGAAATGCCAGTCTCAAAATCGTCAATAGTTTCCCCCACACTTCCTGGATACTGGCTTTGGAACGGCCAGCTTGTCGGTCTCGGAACACGATGGGCACCTCGACGAATGTGGCGGTGGTATGTTTGAGATGCCAAAGCAACTCTTCCAGATAAGAGTAGCCCTTGGATTGGAGTTGGTCTGTTGGCAATTCTTCAAGTCTGGCCACGCGGTAAGCACGAAACGCCCCGCTCGCATCACTTACGGGTAGCTTGAGAATAGAGCAACTGGTCTTGTTGAGCAGACGACTTATCCAACGGCGGTGCCAGGGCCAACCTTCGATTTTTCCGCCCTCACAGTATCGAGAGCCCACCACAACGTCTGCGTTCTCTGCAGTTTTTAATAAAGTTGGCAAGTCTTGGGGTGAATGACTCCAATCGGCATCCATGGTTACCAGCCACAGATACTGATGCCGAATTGCGTAGTCAATCGCCAGCCGCGCTGCAGTTCCCAAACCCTGCTTGCTATTGCGGTGGATGATGCAAAACCAGGGGTGCTGGTTAGCCCAGTCTTCGCACCACTGGCCTGTACCATCGGGTGAATGATCATCGATAACCAAAACATCTGCAGCAGGCACCTGCTGGTAAATGGCAGCCACTAAGGATGGCAGGTTCTCGATCTCATTGTAGGTCGCCAGCGCGATGAGAATGGATGGATGGGAATGCTCCATGTTAGAGGGTTAGAGGCTAGGTGACTCAAGCTGGCTGAACACTTTACGAAATTGATGACCTTGAACGAGCAAGGGAGGGCGATCGCTCGTAGATGGTTGAAAATCCCTCTGCTGCCCGACCATTTGCTGGTGGACTGAATTGCTAGCAACGATCGTATGGGGTTGCGTGGCACCAAGTTCACAACGCTGCAACTCGTTGGCGAATTGTCGGTCTTGATGGTTAACAACGCACGCAGCAGATGACAGAAGTTGGGAAGCGAAGGATGCATACTGGTCAATAATTAACTCTTCGGTAGCAAACGATTCTTCAAATGGGTTGGTTGCCTCAGGGGGTATGTTTGCCACCGGTTCTACGATTGGCTGTACGTGAAATTCGTCCAAATTTTGCAGCAATTTTTCAGTCTCATCGATTGCCTTCAAGCCCTCGATCGACTCCTTGTGGCTTGATTCATCCTTTGCTGGGTTGATCTTGGCAGATATGGTCTGTTGGGATTGGAAGGGAATGGATGCTGGCATCTCTTCGTCCCCATCTTGCTCTTGGCCATCAGACGTTCCCATGTGGGAAGAGGGGGATTCTCCTGGTACAAGAGTCGAAATATCACTGAGATCACCGAATTCAACTACTTCCGATTCCGGCTCTCGACCGTCTGTTTGATCAATCGAATGAGTGGTGGAGTGGTTCCATGGCGCTGGCAATTGCTGCAAGTCGGACCAAGCCTGCTGGACGATAGCTTCATCGAGTGGCTGGTAGCCGGTTTCCTGAATCATCCAGATCAACTGATCTCCCAGTTGATTGATCAAGCGCGGGACACCGTCGGTCACGGCATAGATTGCTTCCAAACCGCCGGGACAAAATAGTTGATCCACGTCTCCACCACTGGCCACTACTTGGGAGCGAACATATCCAAAGGTTTCTTCGCGTCCCAATGGCGACAGATAACAACGGGCAGCAATGCGTTGGTTAAAAATTTCAAGTTCGGGGTCGGCAAACCGTTCTTCTAAGATCGAGCTGCCAGCTAGAACCAAACTGACAAGAGGTTGTCCCTGATCGGACACATTGGTCAGTACTCGTAATTCTTGCAATAAGCGAGTTGGGAGCGCGTCTGCTTCGTCGACCAGCAAAAGCATGCGTTGCAAGCTTTCGTTATCTCCGCGTAAAAATTCAATGAGTGACAACCGCAGTTCTCCTTCATCCATACCCCGATACGGCAATTTGAGCTCAAACAAAATCATCTGTAGCAGGGCACGCCGAGTGCAAAGTTGTGCGCCTATCAAAGAGACTACGGACATTTGGTCACGAAACTGGGCAGCCAAGACCTCCAGTAGGAGCGATTTACCAGTACCCGCGGTACCGACAAGATGTGCCGGCCCTTCCGAACGTGCTATAGTGCGAGAGAGCCGCTTACGGGCTTCTTCTACCACGCTGGCTGGAAAGTAGCGACGTACGTCTGGCGCAGTTGGAAATGGGCGTATCATTGAATTGGTTGCTGCGTCTTCATTCATGGGGGCCTCGAACGGCAATGCCAAGGTTAGGTGTTCTGGGAAGAAGTGCGTAGGGAGTGGTATTGAATAGAGTCGGCACATCGGACTGGACCGCTTCAGGCTGAGTGATGGGAAACATTATTGTCTCCTACTGGGATCTAAAAACCCTCGTCTTCAGGCGATCACTTCAGTAGAACTAGGCTACGGAAGCGTACTTCGATACCGGGCAAAGCGGGCATAATAGCCGCGCAGCGGCGACATCGTTTAGCCGTGGGCGAGA
>JBDOMT010000516.1:0-3682 GCA_039831705.1 Pirellulales bacterium
CTCAGCTTTAGCCTCTAGCGTTTCTTTCTCGGCGACATTCCGCGCTTTTACCGCTTCTTCTTCCGCCTTATAAAAGATAAACGTAGTGACACCCAGAATGATTGTCAGAACGATGGAGACGATCAAGCCGATCTGATACGCAGTCGTCTCTCTTGCTTTAGCCATGAAACCTCTCCTCAAACAGAATTACATTGGGAATGGTTCCAAGTAGTGTCATTCCGGACCATCCCACAGACACCGCTAGCCTTTCCCTCAATAATCTTAGCTCACAGAAAGAAGTGGGAGTCGCTAAATATCATTTTTCGACACAAAATAATCACTTAAGTCCCTTTTTTGATTGGAATTATAGCAATTCAATGTATCCCATTTTAGTGGGTGTTGTAATGTGCTTTCGAGTGAAGCCCTGGGGATGACGTAGCATCCACTTTTCTGACCATTGCGGAAATATTCAATCGCGGCGGGGCAGGAAAACTCTTCAAACATTCAAGCGTTTTGCCCTCCGCTAGCAGAATGTACTGATTCGCTAGCAACCCGCTACTGATCTGGACGCTCTATCCACAATTCAGTAGCCTCCCCGCCCTCATCTGACAAACGTTCCTTTAATGTATGGCTCGATGCGGGTTCCGTCCGTGATCTGAGCGTCGACTGAGAGTCATATGGCGATCCCTCTGCCATCACAATCGACGTCCCCCCGTCCTGTGGCCCGCGCCACTGAGTTGATTTTACCGGTGGGACTCATTGCAGGCCTACTGGTAATTTTCATTCCTTTACCAGCTGCCATCATTGATGTGCTGCTAGTAGGAAGTATTACTTTTTCGGTCATCGTCTTGTTGACCACGATCTACATACGGACTCCTCTAGAATTCAATATTTTTCCCTCTCTATTGTTGGCAGCCACATTAGGCCGCCTCGTATTGAATATTGCAACAACACGACTCATCCTCACACAAGCAGAGTATGATGGGGCACGAGCAGCAGGTGGCGTCATTGAATCGTTTGGCAATGTCGTTGCCGGTGGCAATGTTGTGGTTGGTATCGTCATCTTTTCCATTATCCTATTAATCCAGTTTGTTGTGATTACCAAGGGAGCAACACGTATTTCAGAAGTAGCGGCCAGGTTTGCCCTCGATGGAATGCCCGGACGTCAGGTGGCGGTCGATGCTGATTTAAACGCGGGAATCATCGACAAGGGAACCGCCCAAAAACAACGCCATGAAATTCATCAGCAAGCGGACTTTCTCGGTGCAATGGATGGGGCCAGCAAGTTTGTCCGAGGTGATGCGGTCGCCGGTCTGATCATTACGATTGTAAATATCGTTGGCGGACTAGTGATCGGCATCTTCCAACTTGGGTTCCCTCCGTTCGAAGCAGCTAATCTTTTTACCCGTCTAACGATTGGCGACGGATTGGTGAGCCAACTGCCGGCATTGCTCATTGCACTTGCAGCCGGCCTTTTAGTGACCCGTAGCAGCGCTTCTACAAATCTACCCCTGGAACTTGTCGGCCAGTTGTTCTCTCGGCCCAAAGCACTGGTAGTCACAGCTGTTTTTCTCAGCTTGTTACTACTGACCAACCTTCCAAGAATGCCTTTAATTCTGCTGGCGATGATGTGCGTCGTATTTTCATTGATTCTTACACGATCAAAGAACAAGGAACCATCCCAGGAGAGCAACGAAACAGCCAAAGACGAAAAGCCGAACATTGAGAACTTGCTAGCTGTCGATCCTCTGGAAATTGAAATCGGAGTGGGATTGATCCGTCTTGCAGACCGTTCGCGGGGAGGAGATTTACTTGAGCGGATCCACCATGTGCGCGAAAACGTTGCCTTACAACTCGGTTTGGTGATGCCCAAGGTCCGTGTTCATGACAAAGTGCAGCTGAAGGCCAACGAGTATCAAATCAAGATTTCTGAGGTGGTGGTTGCCTCAGGGACCATCCATTCGAGTACAGCTTTGGCAACTGCTCTCATGGAAAGCATCTATAACCATGCAGCTGACCTCTTAACCCGTGATGCCACCAAATTTTTAATTGACCGACTGAGGCAGACCCATCCCGTCATTGTGGAGGAACTCATACCAAATAAAATTTCCCTTGCAGAAATCCAACAGACCCTGCAACTCCTATTGCGCGAGCGCTTACCTATTCGACAAATTGGATTGATTCTTGAAGCTCTAGGAGATGGACGTTCCTTCGAGGACAACCCCATCCGACTTACAGAATATGTGCGTCAGCGCATGGCGAGGACTATAACAAGTCGTTACCGCGATGAGACTGGCGAAATGCAGGTCATGCAGTTAGAAGCAACGTTCGAGGATTCGATCCGAGAAGCAATGCACTACACCCAATGCGGGCTGTCAGTCAATATTGCACCATCAATTGCTGAAGAATTATTGGATCAAGTCGAGGTTACTCTCGACAACCCAGATAATCATCAGCCAATCTTACTAGTACCAACGGACATCCGGCCTGCTGTCCATCAATTGACCACATCACGATTGCCCCAACTCATTGTGTTAGGTTTTGGAGAAATCACACACGACACCCAAATTCATACGGTAGCGATGCTTGGAGAAGCGGCAATGTCCATCGGCTAAATGAACCTCTCACAAATGTCCAACATCGACATGCCCTATCATCAACACTTGCGGCTTATTGACTTAGTAAAACAGGACCCTGACTCGGTTTGGGTACACTCGCATCGTATGCTCCGATGGCTTACGGAGATTGGCTGCAGAGGAAAAGATCGAATTGGTTTCGAAACAAAAAACAAGAAATCCAAACGGACTTGATCTGCCATCGTGCAAGCACCGCCTGCTGCCAACTGCTGCCAAAGCCAGTCGGGAGGGCAGTGCTCGCGCAGGCTCGATCTGTGATCTGGAAACCCCTGCCAGTGGAAACCAGGGCGAAAAGCTGCTACACGGATCAACCTCGAATTTGGTCTATTCCCGAGAATGGCTCTCTAGTAGACTGCCACGCCAAACATCAGAACCGTCAACCACCTTTTTGGCATAGAAACACGTGCTGGCTGCCTCTTTCCAGATCATCATCAGATGGATGGGCTGTTAAAAAAGGCAAGTCACCAAAAAAAATGACATTTCAGCTCAATTGTCCATCGGAAGTCGCCGATTGAAAGATTAGTCTTCGGCACACACTACGCCGTTAAAATACAGAAAATACGTTGAGTCTACCGCCGATCAGGGAGGATCGCATGGCAACAAAGACACAGGTGCGCCAAGAGGAAATCCTCGAAATCTGGAAGGTTTATAAAGCCGATCAGACGAACAAGGAACTTCGAAATTACTTGGTAGAGAAGTACCTACCACTCGTAAAATACAACGGGGAACGGATCTGGGCTCGGCTCCCCGATGGCGTAGAACTTGATGATCTGATTTCAGCCGGTGTCTTTGGCCTCATGGACGCCATTGATGCCTTCGATTTGTCCCGTGGTGTCAAATTTGAGACCTATTGTGTTCCGCGAATCCGCGGCGCAATGCTCGATGAACTAAGGACGATGGACTGGGTCCCGCGCCTCGTTCGGTCCAAAGCAAGCAAACTCGGAGAGGCAATACGGACGTGTGAATCTCGGTTCGGTCGTCCCCCCACAGAAATTGAACTTGCAGAACATCTACAGGTCAGTACCAAGGAACTCGACAAACTGATCAGCGATGCAAACGCTGTTAAT
>JBDOMT010000471.1:0-3672 GCA_039831705.1 Pirellulales bacterium
GCAATAGCATAATAAACTGCTATAGTAGCTTTTACAGGGGTTTTAGCAGTGCCGGTCTCCCTGGTAATTCTAGTTTCGCAATGCAGAGGTCGAGAGTTCGAATCTCTTTCGCTCCACTTTAAAATGTATCGACGAAACTAGTACTTTATTTACCTGCCGGCGTTCGGCAGTGCGTCTTTCCTCAGGCCCTTAAAACCGTATGTACGGTTTTAGCGGTCACAAGAATAAGGAATACGCACTATGCCACGCCCATCTTCTTCTTTCGTCCCCAAGTATTGTAAGCACCGTGCCAGTGGTCAGGCGGTGGTCACCATCTCAGGCAGGGACCACTATCTTGGCCCCCATGGCACCAAGGCCAGTCGCTTGGAGTATGACCGGCTAATTGGTGAATGGTTACAGAACGGTCGCCAATCTCAAATCCCCCAGGATGGTTCGATCACGATCATCGAGCTATGTGCACGCTATTGGAAATTTGCCAAGCAGTACTACCGCAAGAATGGCCAGAGTACCCAAGTGACTCCGGGCATCAAGTGTGCTTTGAAGTACATGAAGGATCGCTATGGTCGCACGTTAGCTATCGAATTTGGCCCTTTGGCATTGAAGGCTATACGGCAGCAAATGGTGGAAGATGGCTCGAGCCGAGTCTATGTGAATGATCACATTGGCCGAATCAAACGCATGTTCAAGTGGGCCGCTGAAGAAGAACTGATCCCCGCCAGCATCCCACAATCTCTGACAATGGTTTCAGGTTTACGTAAAGGCAAGACGGAGGCCAGGGAAACGGCTCCCATTCTGCCAGTAGACGATGGGATTGTGGATGTCACCATGGATCACATTCAGGCAATTCCAGCCGATATGGTGCGATTCCAGCGATTTACCGGATGTCGTCCTGCCGAAGTTTGTAAGCTCCGGCCATGCGACTTGAACCGATCAGGCGATGTGTGGACGTATCGACCTGAAAGCCACAAGACCGAGCATCACGGCCGGGACCGGACAATCTTAATCGGTCCCCAGGCTCAAGGGGTGCTACTGAAGTATCTGGCACGGGACGCCCAGACACATTGTTTCAGGCCCTGCGACAGTGAGGAAAAACGGCGAGCAGCGGCCCTCGCCAACCGCAAGACATCCCTTTCCTGTGGTAATGTCCGCGGCTCCAACGTGAAGCGAAAACCCAAGAAGAAGCCAGGTACAAAGTACACCACCGACAGTTACCGTAGAGCCATTCATCGAGCCTGTGACAAGACCTTTCCACACCCTCAGTTGTCGAAGCTCAAGGCCAAGGAGCAGACTGATGGTCAGAAAACCGAATTGCGTAAGTGGCAATCAGATCGTCACTGGAATCCCAACCAGCTCCGGCACACCGCAGCCACCGAGATCCGCCGGGAGTTCGGACTGGAAGCAGCCCAGGTAATCCTCGGTCATTCCCAAGCCAATGTCACCCAGGTTTATGCAGAACGGGACATCGCCAAGGGAATCGAGGTGGCCAAGCGGATCGGGTAGACGCCGGTCGTCAAGCCATCGTGCTCTATTGTGGCGACTTCGACCCAGCTGGTTTATTAATCAGCAAAACACTGCCAAAAAATCTTCTGGACATTGACAGTGCCTACTATGATCTCTCACTCAATGGCGGCGAGGGCCGGGAGTATGTGCGATTGGAATCGGATGAAATCGAGGTGGTTCGGTTTGGCGTCAACAAGGGCCTTATCGACCGACTCGGGTTGTCTTGGGTTGACAATCTAAAATCCAGTAATGCCAAGAAGCCGCCTCTTAACAACCCACGGCATCCTGATTTTAAAAGGCCATACGTTCAGGATTACCTGAGGGACTATTGCGATGGATATCTGAATGATGACGGATTCTACATCACTAACTCACCCCGTAAGTGCGAAGCCAATTCCCTGATTATCAACATCGAAGAGGGTCGGCGAGTGTGCGAAGAAGCAATCCAGGGACAGCTTGGCGACCTAGAAGCCGTAGACCGTTATGAGTCTGAGCTGGATTCTCGACGCATCGAACTACGAGCAGTTGTAAGTGGCTCCAGTGAAGAGGAGAGCCTGCCATGAGTACGATCCTACCGTGTTCGCCGAAGCCAGAAACAATAACTGTAGTGATTGACACCAGAGAGCAACTACCCCTGACTCTAAGTCCACTCAAAATAGTTTCGGAAACTTTGCAAACCGGTGACTACAGCATTCGTGGTCTCGAGTCCGTAATCGCTATCGAGCGTAAATCAATTTCGGACCTGCTGCGCTGCATCGGCACGGACCGAGTTCGATTCGCGAAAGAAGTCCAAAGGCTACTCGCATACCCAGTTCGCGCACTCGTTATTGAATCATCCTGGCAAGAGTTAGAGGCCGGAGGTTGGCGATCACGAGTGATGCCACAAGCAGTGATTGGATCACTTTTAGGTTGGTCTGCAGCTGGTTTGCCAATTGTCATGGCTGGCAGCCACGAACAGGCTGGGCGATATGTTTCCCGATTGCTTTACATCGCCGCGCGACGCCGCTGGAGAGAATCGCGATCTTTACTCGGGTATACACCACACACAGATAGCAAACTGAAAATTCAAACAGCTGACTCCGAAATGACATTGGGGCAATGATGAACACCAAAATGGCAAATTGGCCGCTGAATCGTTCTTGGATTTCATTTCTACAAGAGTCAGGCTTCCGACTCCTAGTTCGAAAATGGAATGAACAAGATTGTGTATTTAATTTCACTAAGGAAATATCCTTGTCGCGCCACCTAAAAAGGTTGGAGGACTGGATGAAGGAACTCTACCAATGAAAATGAAACCCCAAGTGCATTGCGAGGTTTGTGATGGCCTACTGCAGTTGCAATTTGAATGGGTGGAAACCAAGAAGTACTGCCCATGCTGCCTTACCAAATCCAAGACTCCCAGCGAATGTCCCATTTCTTCGCTGCGATATCTTGCACCCAAACCACAACTCCCCAGGCGTATCAAATCATTACCAGGACAGCTGGAGCTATTCTAGCCCGATGCTGACAAGCCATTTAGCACCAACGATTTTGGACAGGAGGATTAAAGACAACCGAGCAATTGCGGCAAATTTCATGTATTGAATGCTCCAGCGTAGGAGCTTCGCTCTATCGATGTTTCAGATAAGGATTTTTATCATGGACGTTTCAAGTTTCCTAAGTGGCAATTATTTAACACACCTAGATCTACCGCTACCGCTGCAGGCGTGGACGATCAGCAAAGCTGATCAGCAACTGGTTGGCACAGACCAAAAGGTTTGCGTTACTTTTGCCGAGTATCCAGCCAAGGCGATTGGTCTGAATAAAACCAACTTGCGCAGGATTGTTGAGTTATATGGGCTCGATGGTACAGCATGGACCGGAAAGCAGTTGCAAGTATACCGGTCGACAACCACCTACAGCGGCAAGGTGATGCAGTGTGTGCGCGTCTGCGGGCCCGGACAGGCAATGCCTGATCCTGTCTGTGATGCGCAAGGAAATGTACTTCCGCCTGTTGCACCAACCCAGGCTGCGACAGAGGCAGTCCAGCAACCTGTTGCAGCACCGCAGCAGCAACAGGCAGCGGCGGGTGACACCGTGTGGTTGCGCGGCGGCGTCTATGAGTTCAACGCGGGCTTGGGAGCCAGTGCCAACGCCGTCTATTTCAACAAAAGCGGCGCGCCCGGGCAGCGC
>JBDOMT010000062.1:0-62094 GCA_039831705.1 Pirellulales bacterium
AGTAAAACTGACCACGAGAAAATCGTATGGTTTTCGTACGTATGGAGCCATTGAAATTGCCTTATATCACAACCTTGGACGCCTGCCTGAACCAGAATTTACCCACAGATTCTGGTGAGGAGGCAAATGTTTGATGTCGGATCGAAGTATTTTACTCGACCAGAGGATGCCGATTACCAATTAAGCATCATGCATCAAACATCATAGATCATACTTTTACCACAATCTTGCCACGCAGCGTTCTAGCTCCCGACAGTGTGTTCTCTTCCTGTAACCGGTGCATCGCTGGGGTTTCCTCCAGGGGCACGACCCGATCGATGGTCGGTTTTAGCTTTCCCTTGACCAGCCAATCGTTGATAGCTTCAGCCGCCTTTCGTTGGATTGCGGCAGACGCTTGAAACATGGCAAATCCTAGTAGCTTACAGCATTTGACATAAAAAAGGCCTACCGGGAATTCGGGCCTTGCATCGCGTCCCGCCATAAGAATCAATCGGCCACCCAAACCTAACGCACCGATTGCCAGATCAAGATCGACATTGCGTGAGGTTTCCCACCACAGGTCGGCTCCTTCGGGAACCTGCTCAACGACCTGTGCTAATAAGTTTTCTGACCGATAATTGATCGTTTTCTCCGCACCCAATGTTTGGCAATACGCCATGCTTTCTTCGCTGCCCGTGGTTGCCACGACGTGAGCATCCAGCGCGCGGGCCATTTGGATGACCGTCGAACCAATGGCTCCGCCCCCGCCAGAAACAACGATAGTTTCATTCGGCTGCAAGTTGGCTTCCTGCACCAATCCCAAGTGGGCGGTGATGCCTACCAGGGCGGTGGCCGCTACCGTTTCGTCTTCGACACCATCTGGAGTTGGGTAGAGCCACTGTTCGTCGACGGCAGCCAGTTCGGCAAACGACCCTTGACGGCCCAGCAGTCCTTGGTTGGAACCCCACACTCGATCTCCCACGCGAAATCGTGATGCTTCCGGTCCAACCGCTTCGACCACACCCGCCAGGTCGCACCCTACCACCAATGGCAACGGCAGTTCCATTGCCACCAGGCCGCCGCGTATGTAAGTATCAATTGGATTGACTGCCGCCGCGGTCACGCGAACCAGCACTTCCTGCGCTTGTGGAATCGGATCGGGCAACGTATCAACTTGGATTTTCTCGGCAGGTCCCGTTTCGGTAATATAGGCAGCACGCATTGAAAAGTCTCATATCGGTAAAATTATACTAAAGAATTGAACCACAGGTACGCGGAGAACTCAGAGAATAGAACTACTTTTATGCTTCTCGGTGTTCTCCACGACTCCGTGGTAATCCTCTCTCCCCAATTTCACCGGAGGCTCGAGGATTTAAAAATCGACCATAAACCGTGTGCCGACAATTTGATAGAAGCCCGAGGTAAATCCATCAACGGGTACGTGTTGGCGAATATCACCGTAGATGTAATTGAATTGCATGCGAGTGTAGGCGTTCCAATACCAGTTCAAGCCGAGCGTTCCACTCTGGCCGACTCCCCCTTCAATGTTGTCATCGGTTAAATCGGCATACGACCAACGCGCAGCGATCTGCCAGGCGCCCCTGCCCGCGGAGACGCCATCACAGCAGGTGTCGTCCGGAAAAAATTTTTCGAAAGGGATTACTCGAGCCAAAGTTCCCGATTTGCGATTCCAGGGCATGTGCTCGCCTGTCAAAAAGTACGAAACATAGACATAACCACCATGGAAATGGAGATCTCGGCCGCTGCCCAGATCGCGCCCGAGCCAGACATTTTGATACTCTCCCACCAATTGCAGGGGGCCCAGGTTGAGTGCACTTTCGGCCCCCAGTAGTCCATAATGGTTGGCGCCTGCGATGGGGCCCGTATTGAGCCAGCGCAGCCGGGTGCGTGCTTCGGGGCGGGTGCGGAATTCGGCTTCGTTACCACCGGGCAGAGGAAGGGGGCGGCCGCTCCCATCAGGACTAGCGTAGGTGCCTGACAGAGCCCAGTGGGCGTAGCCCCGGCCATCACTTGATTCATCGTACCAGAGGGTGTTGGCCAAACGCCCGGCAATTTCTAATTGATAGTGATCGCTGGTGTACCGGCCTTCGTCCTGAACCAGACGCATGTTGTAAACACCATAGCGCCAGTTCCAGGCTTCGTTCTCAGAAACGCCATACGATGCGATCCCCAAACGGCGCGCGTCTTGGTTGAACGCCTCGATGATGAAAGGACGTTCCAAGAAAACGTTGAAGCGACTACTGTTTAAATGGTCCAGTCCATAGGGTCGTTTTTGATTTCCTACCAGTAACGTTCTCAGAATGGGAAGATCTTTCATGCCGATATACAGATCGCGAAATTCAGTTTTAATTCCCGCAGCAAATTCCATTTCAATTTTGTATTGCATCGTCTTCAAGAGATCGCCTTGGACGCCGAAGCGCGCGCGGCGGAAGCCTATGCGATCCTGTGGACTATCCCCCAGGCCTGCCGTTGCGATCTCGCCGATACCGGGAGAACTGTCCGGAAAGGCCCAATAATCGAGATGGATACGACCACTCAGCTTCATCGTCACGTCGCCATGCCCCGGATGGACGAATCGCTTCATCGAAGATTTCAGATCGTCGTAGTCATTCTGCAACGATTGATAGTCGGTGGATAGGCGGGTGTAATTCTGTTCCAGTGCATCCATCCGTTGGGCAATAGGATCATCGAACACTCGATCGTAAACAACCGGATCATTTGTAGTTGAGGCCGGCTGGCCGGCTTCCGCAGCCGTAGAGGTATGCGTTGCTGGCCAGCTGCAGACGACCAAGCCAATCAACGGCAGCCAGATGTCCTTGGGGAGGCTATGGACATTCAAAATGGATAGAATATTTTGCATCGTTGGAGAAGAACAGGTCGGCTACCTTATAGGCTGAAACAAGCTCCGCGCAGTTCTGCTAAAACAGGCTAGCGTTTTTTAGCTTGTGGCTTTCTGGCAACTTCTACCTGGCTGCTGGTGGATAGGTAGGCAAACAGGTCGGCCACTTGCCCGAGGTTTAGCGAATTGAGTAAGCCATCGGGCATGGACGATTGCTGGCTTGGCTGAATGTCATCGATCTGTTCCTGCGGCAGTTTGAGTATCCGCCCATCTGCGAGCAGCAAGCGTAACTCGGAAGTTCCGTGTGCGACGGCCAAGCCGACGTAGGTGCGACCATTCACCACCACGACCTGACTCGCATATTGATCGGAGATGATATGTGAGGGATGGACAATCGATTGCAGAATTTCTTTCTGCTGAAACCGCCTGTCCACGTAGGTCAGGTCAGGCCCCAAGCCTTCGCCCTGGCGGAAATTTTGGCAACGGTGGCAACTGGCGCAACGGGCCGTGCGAAAAATCTCCTTGCCGCGCGTCCGATCCCCGGTCTTACCGGCATCGCTCATCAAGAAGGAAAGCAATTCCTCGTAACTCCATTTGTCCTGGGCATTGTTTTGAGGCAAATCGGCGGGTTGTGCATCGGGAAATTGTTGGGTGTACCACTGTTGCCATTGGGCAAGATTGTTTTTTTTCATGCCTTCTGTGGCTGATGAAAGTGTCTCGGGCCCAGCCGAGTTGAACTCAGTTGTGTCTGGTCTGGTAGCATCGAGCCCTACCGCCCAGTGTTCCAACAAATCCATGGCATCGGTCACTCCGTGCCCCTTCAATTTCAAGCCTAACAAGATCACGTCCCGATAAGGGCCCGCTTCCATGGGACGATGTGCCACACGGGTCAG
The DNA here is from genome assembly GCA_039831705.1 of Pirellulales bacterium. Classification (GTDB taxonomy): domain Bacteria; phylum Planctomycetota; class Planctomycetia; order Pirellulales; family Lacipirellulaceae; genus JAJRWS01. The sequence goes on from JBDOMT010000062.1 coordinate 3,733, forward strand.
CGCAGTCAGCACGTCCCGGGCGATGGTGACTTCGGCCGTCTTCAAGGAGTCCACCAAATACGACCAATTTTCACCGGTGGGATATTGTGTTAGTGACATGGTGATCGAAGGGCGTCGTGCGGGATCGGTGCGGTAGATTTTTCGCAGGTATTCCATGGTTGCCGGTTCACCACTACGGCCCAATACTGCTACGACACCGACCTGCAGACGTCGGTAAGTGTCGTCCTGCTCGCGTAGAGGTATGAGTCGCTGATCGAGCTGTTGAAGGTCTTGGAGAATTTCTGCCCCTGGCTGTGCCGGTAAAGTGGCAAGCACGGAGAGAGCGGAGGTTGGCCACCTTTCGCCACGAGCCAGCAGATGACGCCGTTCCGGCAGACTGAAATTGGTGAAAAAGTCGCGGGCAAATTTTTCCAGATAGGCACTGACACTGTAGCCGCCGTCCGCGCTGCGAGCAGCTTCATAAAATTTCAGCAACGAAAGTTTGGAGTTGGTGTCCCAGCCACTGTTGAGACGACACGCATAAGCACCCAGGTGCAATTTTTCTATTGGTGGGATATTGCTTTCAATCTGTTTGGCAAATTCCACGGCTGCCAGGGGTTCCTGCAGATAAACCAACAGGCGTACCAGTTCGCGATTTTGCGGATGACTTTCAGTGGGGTAGAGGGCCAGCAAAGCCGGGGAGAGTGTAGGAACATCGGCGGCTGTCAGCTTGCCGTGGATGAGCGAAAGCTGTAGGACGCGGAGAAGATCCAAGCGTTGTCTATCGCTCAAGGCTTCAGGTTGGTCAGTGGCAATCGATACAGTTGATGAATCTCGGAGCGAAAGATTGCGATCCAGCAATGACTGTCCCCGTTTGAGTACGATTTTCACCATCGCAGGATTGCTGCCGATCAGTCCTACCGCGCCTACCAGAAAGATTTGAGTATTGGTATGATTCAGCACCTGTTCCGACCACTGTTCGGTGGGTAGTTGCTCCAACGCTCGACGGGCAGCAAAGGCAACGAATCGGTCCTCATCGGCTAGCAGATTTACTAACGGTTCGATTGCCTTCCGGGGGTCATGGCGCACCAGTGATTCGCATGACAGGCGGCGAACCCGTGAATCTTGATCGTCGAGCATGGCGATAAGTTGTTCATGCACTTGGGGAGAATTGCTGGTGGCCATCAGGCGGACGACTTTCGCTCTCATTTTTGGCTGAGAATCTCCAGCCATGGCTAGCAACAGATCGGTGGTTGGCCTGGGGCCATAGTAGACCATCAAATCAAGAGCTCGCAGACGCTGAGCAATGGGCTTTTTCGCATCTTGACAGGCAGCCACTAGTTCGGTGTCCCACTGTGAATCCAAACGATATTTTACCGCAGCAATTTTTGCTCGTGCCCAGTCCGCATCAAATTGAGGCTGCTGCAAAGCGCGGTCAATACCCACACCGAGTAACGGCTTGGAGGGGGATTCACCAGCTTTGCCTTCCCAATAAAGGCGGTAAATTCCACCATCGGTGTCGCGACCACCGGTGCAAAAGTAGAGTGCGCCGTCAGGGCCAACGGCCAGATCGGTTGCGTTCAGTGGACGGCCCTCGACAAAAATTTCATCCGTTGCCTGGTAGGTTGCCCCATTGGGTGATAAGCGGATGCAGTGAATTTTTCCGGTCGCCCAATCACATGCAAACAGGGCTCCATGGTAGGACTTAGGAAAGGCGGTGTGGTGGTAGGCTTCTATTCCGGTGGGGGAGCCGCCCCCCAAATTGAGAGTGGCGGGCAGGCTATCCAGGTAGTATTCAGGCCACTTGGCCCAACCACTGCGCCAGCCTAATTCGGCTCCTGCGGTGATATGATTGATTCTTGTCGGCCGGTACCACGGCGCACCTTGATCCCACTCCATGTCGGCGTCGTAGGTGAACAATTCCCCTTCGTCGGTGAAGGCAAAATCGTAAGCATTGCGCAAACCGCCCGCTACGACTTCGACGAAACTGCCGTTCGTATCGGTGCGAATGACCGTACCTCCGGGAGCCGGAATGTTGACTGCGTGGCCTTGAGGATCTTCGTAACGCGGTTGGACCAAATCGCCTTCATACCAATTCCGATAAGGGCTCCGTGAGGAAGGCCTGGGTCCCACCCGTGCGTGGTCGCCAATGAGTACATACAGCAGGCCGTCAAGTCCGAGTCGCACTGCATGGGGCCCATGCTCGCCTTTCGATCCTCGAAAGGGAACCAAGGCGGTAATTTCATCAGCCGTTCCATCGCGGTCTGCATCACGCATTCGATAGAGGGCGCTGCCTTCAGGACCATTTCCAACGGCAAAGACGCGTGTTCCCAATGCCAGGATGCCCTGCACATTCTTGATTTGTTTACAGAATGTCTGTACCGTGTCATGCTTCCCATCCCCATCTTCATCCACCAGTCGCAGTAAGTGGCCGCCTTCCTGAGAGGCCAAAATATTGCCTTGGGCGTCGAAAGTCATGGCGATCAGTGAGCCGGTATCTTCATCGCGCATGATCCGCTCGATATTAAATTCCTGGCCAATGACAAAGCGTCGACCGGCACCTGCAATTACCACTTCGTCACCCCAGGGGAGTGTTGCCCCTAGCGTGCCATAGCTTGTTGCGGGTAGCCAATCGTGGTCTTTGTAGGAGGAATGGGCCCAACCGGGAAACCGTCGGAGACTGGTTTTCCAGGAATTGTCGGTTGAAAAAGCCTCGAATGGTCCACTCCGATGCTTGATGATCACACGCGCGACGAGTCCGGCTGCACCTTTGTCGGTATTGGTAGCACGGACCCCGATCGTGTTTTTTCCCCTTTTGAGTAAGTTGGTTATGTCATGAATTTGTAATTGTCGCCAATCATTGCTGTCGGCAACTGCCTGACCATTGACAAACAATTCGTACGTGTTATCAGCGGTAATGTGCACCTGTCCCGCTTCGGGATTGGCGATCATGAATGTTTTACGAAAGTAACATCCGCCGACTGGAATTTCATCTTTGGGTTGTGCGGGCGACCAGATCCACTGGGCATCGACATACGAATCATTGGCTTGCTTGTCTCGAGCCTTTTTGTTCCGAGCCTTGTTGCTGGGGGACTGGCCGTTCTGAGCCTGCCTGGCACGCGCATTCTGCTTGGTAATTCTGCCCCGTGGCGCCCCTTGGGGGTCGGCTGCATGCAGGGAGGGTGCAACCAAAAAACTTATCAGACAGGCAAGTCGAGTGAATACGATAACAGCCTTCATGGCTACCTCGTGATAACGTGTAGGGGAGCAGAGCAGCAGATACATCGTGCAATCTGTGCGGGTCGGCACATTAGCAATTGCGGCTCTAGCTCGGCAACAGTGATTATGATGTGCTAGCGTCGTTAGAATGCGATTTCCGCGGCTAAGCGATCCCTAGGTTACACGGTTGTTATGCTAACTTTGTCCTGAATTGAAGTCTGTTTCCACGGTCCATACTGCTCGGCAAGAATGTCATTGACCCAACTTCCCGCCATCCTATACGATCTGTAGAGCCAGATTGCCTAACCCGCATATTTCACCCGTTTCTGCTGCGGCGTCCCAAATCCTGCCGTGGCTGCGTTATGTTTCGGTCCGCGATCCTCAACGTGTAAAAAACACGACTGCGGTCGCGAACCTCACATGCCTTGCCACAAAAGGACTTAAAACACTTCGCGACGAATCGGATGAAATATCCGGCCTAACCTTACTTTATTGACCAAAATTCACCGGTTTGCCACAGGTGCGCAATACTTGCTGGCGGCTGCTAAGGACACCAAAGGACACCGACGATGCGTTCCATACGACGATTGCTATTAATCAGTGGGGGTTTCGCCTTTTTGAGCATGACCGGGTTCGGTTGTTCCTCCAAGTCTGTCGATACTCCGCCACCCCATTCGAGTTCGAAGACACAAAATGCTGTAGCAGCAACACCGTTTCAATTGGGCGACCTGCTCGAACCGTTTGATCCACCAACACTCGAAAATTTAGACAATACGGCGGAATGGCTCGATCGACCGGTGCTCGACTCCATGGCCCTAATGCGTGAGCGTCAAGCGAAAGAAGGTCAGTCACCCTTGTCGACAGATGAAGCGATCGCTTTGCGAAATCGTTCCCCGGGGGATAATGAGAAAATTGTCAGTACCCTTGGCCGTCTGGCCCCCCAGGATGGCAGTGGTGTTGATTTCGCCGCGAATATCGTGCGTTTGGCCAATGCCGACCTGAAAAGTACCAACCCGCTCTTGACGAGCAGCATCGTTGAAGCGGACTACCATGGGTTCACCAATTTTGGACTCTTTAGTTTTGATTGGAATTTCAACAACTTTGCCAGCGTCGATTCGGTTGTTTCCTGGCAGACCAGCAGTGATCGATTGGCTGACAAGTTGGTGCTTCGAAAAGATTTGACCTGGTCCGATGGAAAACCGATAACCGCCCATGATGTGGAGTTTACCTTCAAAGTGATCATGACCGACGCGGTGATCATACCTGCGGTACGGCAAGGAACCGATCAGCTTCGTTGTGTGAAGGCCTACGACGATCACACGGTTGTATTTTTTCACAAAGAATCGCTGGCTACGAACGAATGGAATATCAATTTCCCAATCATTCCCAAACACATCTATGAAAAAACAATTCCCGAGGATCCCACGCTCAGTCGTAGCGAATCACATTCTTACTACGAAGACCATCCAGTTGTGGGGGGAACGTATACGCTAGAAAAACGTGTTCGGGGTCAGGAGTTTGTACTTCGCAGGCGTGAAAGTTCCTACATGTTTCAGGGCCAACAGGTGCGTAATAAACCCTATTTCGAAACCGTCCGTTTTAAGATGATCGAAGATCGCAACACGGCTTTGCTCGCCCTCAAAGCTGGCAATATTAACGAACAAGAGTTAAAGGCCAGTCAGTGGCAAGGCCAAACCGACGATGACGATTTCTACCAATACAACACCAAAGTGAGTGGGGTGGAGTGGACGTCCTTTCATTTTTGTTGGAATACCAAGACACCCTATTTCAGCGATTCAAAAGTCCGCCATGCGATGTCCTGGGCATTCGATTACGACGAAATGCTACAGACAATATTTTACGGCCTCTATCAGCGCAATCGGGGAACTTACCACCCTGCATCATGGATGTTTCCTGAAGATGGTCCAGAGCCATATCACCAGGACTTGGATAAGGCAGAGAAATTACTGGATGAAGCTGGTTGGGTCGACTCGGATGGAGATGGCATTCGCGACAAGGAGATCGATGGCAAACGTATTCCTTTCCGCTTTACGTTACTCTGCGCCAATATGGAAGAACGCGTCAAGGTTGCCACGTTAATGAAAGAATGCTTGGATACAATTGGGGTTTTGTGCAATGTAAAGCCGACCGAGTTTACCGTGCTCATGCAGCTCAATCGAGACCATAACTTCCAAGCAACGTTTGCTGGTTGGGGGACGGGCGCCGATCCCGACACTTCAGAGAATATCTGGGGTACGGATGCTGGCCGTAATTATGGTAGTTACTCCAACCCTCGCGTCGATGCGCTGTTCGAACAGGGTAAACGAGAATTTGCCCGTGACAAGCGAGCTGCCGTGTATGGTGAAATAACCAAATTACTTTGGGCGGATCAACCGTATACCTGGCTCTTCTACCGAAATTCGTTTTATGCATTTAGCAAGAAGTTGCGCGGATACAACTTCAGTCCTCGGGGGCCATTTCATTACGGGCCTGGAGTAGGAAGCATTTTTATGCCAGTACACCAACCTTGAGTCTCTTTTCGACTGGTCTTTTTCGCTCACTGTTCCACTGATTACCACCACAGCCAATTGCAATGCTTCACTATCTTGTCCGACGAATTGCAATTGGCCTTTTCACATTGTTGTTGATTTCATTTGTGGTCTATGGACTAATTCGCAACATGCCGGGTACGCCGCTTACCACGGACCCGGCCATGATGGATCCAAGCAAGCAAATCAGTCCTGAAGAAATCGTGCGATTGGAAAAGCTTTACGGTTTTGATAAGCCCTGGTACCAGGCCTACTTTGTATGGTTGGGGAACGTGGCACAACTCGATTTGGGAAGATCGATCAGTCAGAATAACGCACCTGTTGCCAAACTGATTGCGGAACGTGTGCCTGCGACGATGTTGCTTTCCGTCTCTTCGCTTGTGCTCACGTACTTGCTCTCCATTCCCATTGGCTTATGGGCGACCGTCAAGTCGGGGACGACGGCGGAACGGGTACTAAGCTCGGTACTTTACATGCTTTATTCCATGCCATCTTTTGTGGCGGCATTGATTTTGCAGATACTGTTGGCGGTGAAGCTTGGATGGTTACCTCTGTTTGGGATGACCTCCGATGGATACGAAACGTTATCCATGGTTGGTAAAACTTGGGACATCTTCCTGCATGCAGCGATGCCTGTTGCCTGCTTTACCTACGGTAGTCTGGCGTACTATTCACGATTTATCCGGGCCAACATGCAAGAAGTGATTCGGCAAGATTACATCCGTACCGCTAAAGCCAAAGGCTTACCGTCGCATCAGATTGTCGTTCATCACGCCTTCCGTAATACACTCATTCCATTGGTGACATTGATTGGTTTGACGTTACCCAGCCTGCTGAGCGGCGCGGTCATCTTGGAGCAGATATTCACTTGGCCCGGTATGGGGCGGCTCTACTTTGAGGCTATCGGTCGTCGTGATTACGATACCATCATGGGCCTGACCCTGATGTTTTCGGTGCTCACCTTAATGGGGCAGTTGTTAGCGGACGTTTTATACGCCGTGGTCGATCCGAGAGTAACGTATCACTGAAAATACTTCGATGTTTATCTGTTTATGAGTAAATACTTAATCGTACGAGTGTTGCCCTGAGTAGCGCAGCCCAATTACGCATAGTTGAAAAGAAGAGTCACTACCTCCAACTTCCACGAACCACAGTTGCTGCCTATGACCGACACACCGACTCACTCCATAGATGAAAAGGCTTCTGCCGGCTTCTGGTCTGAAGCGTGGAGCCGTTTTCGCCGGCGGAAGTTGGGAATGATTGCGCTTTGTTTTGTCACGTTCTTGGGTCTGGTGGCAATTTTTGCGCCGATGATTGCCGGTACCAAACCGATTGCATGTCGATACAAGGGAAATCTCTATTTTCCGGCGATGGGGTATTATTTGCGTTCATGGGAAAACCCCATATTTCGCAAGGATCGATTTCGAAACAAGTACCCCGGTAACCTCGAAAAAAACGACCCTGAAAGTTGGGCTCTCTGGCCGCTCATTTACCAAGATCCTTATCGCCGGATTCGGGAAAATGAATGGCCAGGGAGACCGGGCAATCCTTCTGGCAGCCAAGGTCGTCCAAGCCAGTTGAACTGGTTCGGTACCAACCAACAGGGATTCGATGTGTTTGCCCAAATGGTTCATGGCACACAAATTGCGCTGAGTGTTGGATTTATCTCGATGGGGATTGCCGGTGTGATCGGTGTCACCATTGGCGCGTTGGCGGGCTACCTGGGCGGATGGGTTGACATGCTGCTTAGCCGGTTAATCGAATTGGTCATGTGTATTCCATCGCTCGTGCTTATCCTGGCACTGGTCGCAATGCTTGATGAAGTGAGTAATTTTCACTTGATGGCGATCGTTGGAGTCACCAGTTGGACTGGCATTGCTCGCCTAGCGCGTGCAGAGTTTATGAAACTGAAGCAGATGGAATTTGTCACCGCAGCCCAGGCGATTGGCGCAAGTCAATGGCGTATCATGGGTCGACACGTACTGAGGAATGCGCTGGCGCCGATTCTGGTACCGATCACATTCGGCATCGCGGCTGCGATTTTGATCGAAAGCGGTCTCAGCTATCTGGGCTTCGGCGCATCGCCACCCAATCCAAGTTGGGGCACGCTGCTCAAATCGGGTCGCAGTTCAATCCAGCAGACCTGGTGGCTGATTGTATTCCCTGGTACGGCCATATTCCTCACCGTACTCGCCTACAATCTGATTGGAGAAAGTCTGCAAGAGGCAACCGACCCAAGATTGCGGCAAGACAGCCATTAGGAAATGTGGAAGTCGGAATGGTCTTGTCGAACCATTGCCTTGAATGGTTATATTTTGACAGAATAAACAGGATGTACAGGAATATTTGCACCATTCGATCGTAGATCGCTACACAATGAAATTCCTTTCCGTTAAATCTTGTTTATCCTGTCTGATATTTTTAAATTAGTTAGTCAACAAGGTCGTGCGGAATATGGAATTTTGAAATAGGGAGTTAGTGTCAATCAAATGCTTATCTTACCGAAGTAGCACATCGTAAATTATAGTAGCCCCTAAGTTCAGTGAAGAAACATCATAAGTAAGCAGTCCACAATGTCCCTGAACCCTGAACCCTGAACCTTATCTTTCCTATGTCTCAATCCGTTATCGACATTACTGATCTTCGCACCTGGTTTCATACGGACGAAGGTGTTGTCCGTGCGGTTGACGGGATAAGTTTTCGTGTCGACGCAGGCCGGACCTTGGGTATTGTGGGAGAAAGTGGTTCAGGTAAGTCAGTTGCGTCGCTTTCGATCATGCGGTTGCTGGCGACGTCGGCGCAAATCGAATCGGGGCGTATTGTCTTCTTGGGCAAAGATCTGGTCGGTTTGCCCGAGTCTGACATGCGTAACATTCGTGGTAGCGAAATCAGTATGATTTTTCAGGAGCCCATGACATCGCTGAATCCGGTATTCACCGTTGGCAGTCAGGTGGCCGAGGCACTCATTCTGCATCAGAAATTATCCAAGGACCAGGCACGGAAACGCACCGTGGAACTGTTTGCCGAAGTTGGTATCCCTGAACCGAGTCAGCGTTACGACTCCTACCCGCACCAAATGTCCGGTGGACAGAAGCAGCGGGTGATGATCGCAATGGCCCTGTCGTGCAATCCCAAACTGCTCATCGCCGATGAGCCTACCACGGCGCTGGATGTGACGATTCAAGCCCAGATTCTGGACATGCTCCGCAAGTTGCGCGATCAGCGCGGTATGGCGATCTTATTTATCACCCACGATCTGGGAGTGATTGCCGAAATTGCCGACGATGTATTGGTCATGTACCGGGGAGAGATGGTTGAATACGGATCGGTACTCGATATCTATTCCAAGCCCAAGCATCCTTACACCAAAGGGCTTTTAGCCTGTCGCCCGCGACTCGAGAGTACATTTCGTTTGCTGCCAACGGTAGATGATTTTATGGAATCTTCGGTCGTTGATGGACAGGTGCGTATAGTTGAAAAAAAGATGGATGAAACGCGAGTTCAGGAGTTGAATGCCTGGGGACGTGGGCGGCGGTTGCACCCTAAGACAGAATTGATGGCGATAGGTCACCCTTGGGAAGATGGCAATCATGCTGCCGACGCCACATCGGTGGAAGAAGGATCACTGCCGCTCCTGGAGGTTGTGGATCTCAAAGTTCATTTTCCCGTGCGGCGCGGGATTCTGTCACGAGTTGTCGATCACGTACGAGCAGTCGATGGTATTAGCTTTCGCGTTTACCGAGGACAAACGTTGGGGCTTGTGGGTGAGTCGGGTTGCGGCAAAACAACGACAGGCCGAGCCCTGTTGCGTCTCCTTCCGTCCAAGGTTGTTCAAGGATGTGTGAAATTTGATGGCACCTCGATCCGCGAACTGGGCAGTGGTTCGATGCGCAAACTTCGCCGCCGTATGCAGATCATTTTTCAAGATCCGTATGGTTCGTTGAATCCACGCATGACGATTGAGTCGACAGTTACCGAACCTATGATTATACAAGGGATCGGTAATTCGCGCAGTGACCGGCGTGACCGTGTGGTCCAGTTACTGGAAGAAGTCGATCTGAAATCGGTCCATTTGCACCGGTATCCGCATGAATTTTCTGGTGGTCAGCGGCAGCGGATCTGCATCGCCAGGGCGCTGGCCGTCGAACCAGATTTTATTATCTGCGACGAATCGGTCTCAGCACTCGATGTGTCAGTGCAGGCTCAAGTGCTCAACCTGTTAAAGAAGTTACAAGAGAAACACGGCCTGACCTACATCTTTATCAGCCACGATCTGAGCGTGGTTAAATTTATGGCCGACATGATGGCGGTGATGAATGAGGGCAAGATCGTCGAATTTGGCCCGTCCGAAGCAATCTATGCAGATCCTCGTGAAGAATATACGCGGCGACTGATCAGCGCGACTCCCCAGGATAGCTTGGAGCATATCCGTAAACGGGTGGCCCAGCGTGAGCGGGCCAGATAATGGATCGTCGGTCTAGGGTCGCAGGGTAAATGTGAGTCCATCGGGGCGCACTTCACTGAGTCCCATTACGATGTCTTTCGGCCCTTTGCCGGCGGCTTGCTGCCGATCGAAGTTCAAATAGGGGTCATCGCCTTGTCTGCTCGACAGGACAAAACGGACACTCCAATCTTGAGACAGGACATGCATTCCACGGTTTTTTCCACAACCCCCGTGGAAGGAACTATAAAATCCGTTGTCTTGCTGGGCCGGTGCATCTGCCAGCATGGGTGAATCATTCCGTTCAGTGAATCGGATGGTGTAATAAATTCCCCTGACGGAGTACCCCAAGGGGTATGCATAGCTGCCCGACATGCGTTTACGAATCATCAACCGCATCGCAGGTTTAGCCTTTGCCAACTGCAGATCGGTGGGGACAAAAATATTGGACTTCCCGGCATAGACTTCCTCCGCGAGTGGCGAGGAAGGGCAAAGCGATGATTCGGCCAGTAGGCGAGGATCGATCATGCCACTGTTAACCAACTTCATGGTGAAACTACCCGCATTTTCATGGGGTGCAATTTGAGGCAAACGTCCGTGATCTTGCCGCGTGTATGCGTATTGGAGCAATGCTTGGCCAATATCATGCAGGTTGTTTTTGCATACGACACGACGAGCAGATTCCCGGCTTGAAAGGAGAGCCGGTAGTAGCACCATGGCCAAGGTCGCCAGGATACCAGCAGCAATGGTCAGGTCCAATAGGGACCAGTGATGGCCAGTGTTTAGAGGGACGTCTTTCGGAGAAAATGCGGCCGGTTCAAGATCAGAGTTGGCTGGTAGTGAATGGGCCACCTGAAGTTGCTGATCTGCAGATGGTTGCTGGGTATTTTGGACCAGGTAACAGGTGCGCAGGGTCAGATCCTGGGGAGGATTGGCAACAGCTTCCGCATCGTTTTCGTCATCTTGAAGACAGGTGGTCAAACGTTCGAGTTCTTGCTGCCAGCGAGGATCTTGCCGTAGGCATTCTTCAACCTGGAACCGTTCGTCGTCAGAAAGGTCATTGAGCAGGTACGCGATTAACTGTTCTCTCATGCCTGAGTGCCCCCAGCCCAGTTATTGCCGATCCATTGAACACCATTTCCTCGAATTATAGTTGTCCGGACGGTTGCAACTAAAAAAACAAGCTTGCCACCAAAGGTAGCAAGCTTGAGGAGAAGGCCATGGGTTGCTCTCCCAATACCGATTCGATACGTGCCGGGGTTATGCGTGCCCGTGTTCCGTATGCCGGTGATCTGTGTGATGTTGCTCCCACGATCGGCCCAAACTCCGAATGGCGGAGTGCAGGCGGCTTTTGACTGTCCCCACGGGAATTGACATAATACTTGCCGCATCAGCATACTTCATTCCCCGAAAATAGACCAATTGCACGGCCTTCTGAAGTGGTTCTGGCAGGCTCGTGACCGCTTCTCGAATCCATTGGGAGTGTTCCATCTGTTCGCAGGTAAGTGCCGGATCAGACTCGCGCCCGACCACAACGTCCAATAGCGACCCCGCCCCTTCACGACCTTGGCCGTCCGTCCCTTGGTGGTAAGCCTGGTCGAGACTCAGTCGGCGATGTCGACGGTTTCTGCGTTGGGCGTCGATTGCCTGATTGGTCGCAACCGTGTAGAGCCAGGGGCGAAATTTACGTCCCGACTCAAACATATCGCGTTTAACATGCACCTGAAGGAAAGTTGCCTGAAATACATCCTCCGCCATTACTGCATCGGCCAGAAACCGACGCAGGTAATTGTAGAGTTCACGCTCATAACGCTTTACAAGTGTAGCGAATAAATTTTGCTGCCCAACTGTGTTCGCCCGTTGCGGCTCTGAAAAATCCTGCGGTGACTCTGAAATATCCCGCTGCGAGTCGGCAAAGGGTTGCGAGTTGGTAAACGACTGTCGATATTTTTCGAACAATTGTTCGTCAGTTAACTGCCCATCGACGGACTGCCCATCGGTTATTAACGCTTCTGTGGGTTGTCTGGTTGGATCGGTTGAAGACCCAGTACGACCCACTGCTTGTGAACCCATTTCATCCTTGTTAAGTTTCATCATCTCTACGAACTCCTCGTATAGAGAGTTCGACGAATACCAGGAGAATTTCCTTTCTCCCTGCCGCCAGTGAATAGAACCCCACAACCCTAGCATAATACCATGCACAAATCCCTGGGTCGTGGGAAAATCTGAACGTCTCCGATGAGCCCCTCTGAACTGCAGCCATTCTTCTTTACGAACAACTACAGAGCCAATAGGTGCAACTTACGTGCCAGCCGGTGGCTAGCAGTCTATGAGTAGTACTTCGGATGAGCTAGTAAAGTCTTTGTAGTTAATTTGTTACGTAATTTGGAGGCCGGTGGTTCACTGTCCAAGGACAGATTTGTAACCTGTCATTTTTACATGTGGTTACAATCCTGTGGCAGCCAAATGTATCAGAATCGTCCGATGTGTAGCAAATTGCAGCAAAGGAGTGATGGTTCTACCACCCCCTCCTCAGAGTGGTAGTTCCACTTCAGGGTGGCAACCTTCAGCCAAGTTCCGTTACGACCGAGCCAGCCGATTGCCGCCGAGGCGGTGGACCAGATGTCGCATTTCCAGCACACTAATGGTTGAGAGGACACGATGCACCGGCAGTCCACTCGTTGCTACCACTTCGTCGACAAGAGATCCGGTCGGTTCGATGGCTTGCAATACGCGTTGCTCTACGTCATTGAGTTGCAATTCTGCCGTGGATCGCATCGTCTGGCCGATATCGTTGCCGCACTGATCTGTTCTACGCTGCCCCACTCTATCCGCCAGGGGGTTCAACTCTTCCAATACGTCATCGATCGAGGCGACCAGCTTTGCCCCATCGCGGAGTAATTGGTGTGGGCCTTGGGAAAGGCGGCTATCGATCGGGCCGGGAACAGCGAACACTTCACGTCCTTGTTCCATGGCCAGTCGGGCGGTGATTAGAGCCCCGGATCTTTGTGCCGCTTCGACCACGATGGTTCCCAGGGAAAGACCACTGATGATACGGTTGCGTTGGGGAAACAGTCCGCGCAGTGGTCCCATGGTCGGAGCCATTTCGCTTAGTACACACCCCTGTTGAGCGATTTCATTTGCCAGTTGAGCATTTTCTGGTGGGTAGGGATTGAGTACTCCACCGGCTAGAACGGCCACGGTACGGCCGCCCGCTTCCAGAGCGCTTCGGTGGACAGCGCTGTCGATCCCTCGTGCCATGCCACTGACCACGGTGATTCCCATTCGTGCCAAGCTGGCAGCCAATCGACGGGCCTGTTCAAGTCCATATCTCGAAGCGTGCCGAGTGCCGACGATTGCGACGGCAGTTAAATCCGACTCATGCATTCGACCGCGGGTGAATAGGACGACAGGAGGGTCGTGAATCTCACGGAGCAATGGAGGATACTTGGATTCGATTGGCAGAAGGATTTCAAGATCATGCTCCCGAGCCAGAGCCAGTTGCTGCTCGACATCGATTCGATCCTGTGCGGTGGCAATACGCTGCGCCATTTTGGGACCGATACCCTGGACCGCTTGCAGTTCGGCAGGAGCTCTTTGCAGTACTTCGGCAGGTGATTCAAATTGGTCGAGCAGGCGACGAGTGATCAGCGGTCCAATTCCTTCGACCAACGCCAAGCATAGATGCGCGCGGAGCGTATCGTGATAAGTTTGGTCTTTTTCGCCAACCGTAATCGATTTCCCAGTAGTAGTTGATTTCATAGTGCATCCGTCCTCAAGGTGTGGTCGAGTCAGCTACCGCTCCCAAGTGCTGCCAAAATATCGTCTGGCCTCACGTCACCAACGAGTTCGACATGACCCATGCGATCTGGCAGGATGAATCGCAATTGGCCTTGCTCGACTTTTTTGTCGTGGTACATCAATCGTAGCAGTTCGTCTGGTGAATAGTCGGGTAGGGTTGTTTCCAAGTTTAATGCTCGAAGCAAACAGAGCTGTTTTTCCACAAAAGTCTCATCGACACGCCCCATTCGGGCAGCCAGTCGCGCCGCGCAGCACATCCCCATGGCGACAGCTTCTCCATGTAGTAGTTGGCCATAACTGCCAATTGCTTCCAAGGCATGAGCGAAGGTGTGGCCATAATTTAATTTGGCTCTCAGACCGGTCGTTTCACGTTCATCTTGCTGCACCACTTCTGCCTTCAAGTGGCAGCATTGTCTGACCACCGTTGTTAGCACCCGAGGATCTTGGGCATGGATTGCCTCAAGGTGTTGCTGCAGGTAATCGAAAAAGTCTGCATCCAGGATAACGCCATACTTCACGACTTCGGCAAGACCCGCGCGGTATTCTCGCTCGGGAAGTGTGCCCAGTACTTCAACGTCGATCAGGACTCCCTGTGGTTGCCAGAAGGCTCCAACCATGTTTTTAGCGCCTGGCAGATTGACACCCACCTTACCTCCTACCGAACTGTCGACCTGGGCGAGTAGCGTGGTGGGTATTTGTACAAAGGGAATTCCCCGTGCATAGGTCGCAGCCACGAACCCGGCCAAATCACCTACCACTCCGCCGCCCACAGCTACGACTATCGTTTGGCGATCCACTCCCTCCGTCAGCATGGTCTCCCATAATTGGCTGGCCACGTCGGTTGACTTGCTCTGCTCACCCGGATCGACCACCAACAGGTGGACATCCCAACCGGCTTTTACCAGTTGATCGCCCAAGAGGTCAGCATAAAGTGAATCGACCGTTGTGTCGGTGATTAGAACAGCATGTTCCGTTTGGCATCGCGAACTTAAAAAAGAAGGAAAGTGGGCCAAATTGCCACTACCTATTTCAATGTCGTAGCCGCGCTCTTTCAGGTCGACGTGGAAGGTATGAATATCGGCGCTCACGAGAAGACCCTTTCCGAGGTTTGCAAAGTTTGTGGGCAATCTGGCTAGCCTGGATATTTCATAAAATTCGTCGCGAGAGGCCGAAGAGTGCTGTGTCTGCAAGGCAAACGGTGATTTGGGTGCGGAACGTATTGTCTATACTTGAGCACACCCAAATTATCGTTTAACGCTGCAGACATAGTGCTATTCGGACTCGCAGCAGAATGTTTATGAAATATGCGGGCTGGGCCGTTGGTCAGAAGCGGATGTATTCAGGATTCAGGCGGGTTAACCCATCCGCTCAATTTCGTCATCGGTGACCACAATGCGTCGACAAAATCCGGTGTGGGTTCGTATATATTCCAAGTGCGACGCTTCTTCAGGATGTTCGTGCAACCTGCGCGATAAATCACTACGTTGTTTGAGGCTCCAGTCGTCGTGATCTTCAGGCCATTGGGTATCGACTTCAATCACGAGTGCTTCGCGGTAAGGATCAAACTTGTCTGCCATGATACTTGGGCTTTCCAAAGGAAATTGCAACGACTAGTTTTATTCGACAGGGCTAGTATAACGGGCCTGCAGAGCATGAAAAGTATACCCTCATTCCAATTGTCATGGTATCCTCTCGCCGATGAAGAATTCCGGTAGCAAGCTAATTCTGGTGATGTGCGGTCTGGCGCTGGCCGCTGCTGTGAGTGCTTGGTGGTCGCGATACGCAGCGACCCATCGGGCGGCAGAATTTTGGGGGCCAGAAGCGGCCGCTTTGCTGCGCGGTCCTTCACAGGTGGAATTGTTGGAGTTGGACGGGAGTGTTTCGCTGCACGGGATGCGATGGGATCAAACTGCTTGGCAGGACCCGCAGCCGGTGATCGCACGCCACAATATTACCGATGCCCAAGGATTGTCACATTTGCGGAGCGCGTTGGTGGAAGATCGAAATTACGATTGGGACCAATCACCTGCCCGAAAGGCCGATTTTTCGTCAGACACTTCGAAAACGAACCCAAGGTGGATTTGGGCCATACGACTTACTACAAGTGGGCATGCGGTAACGGTGCTGCTGACGAGAGATTTCTCAAAGCTTGGCAAGTTGCAAGCAGACGGCCAGGCAGTGACATGGGCATCCTGCCGTCCGCTCATGGTGCCTTTGGTGACCTACTTTAAGTCGCTGGAAGCCGCCTGGGAGGGGCCCGGAGCTATGCACGACGCGTCAGCGAGTGAGTAAAATCCTCCACCGAAACGCGTTAGCGTCCGGTTGCTAGCAGTACCGAGAGTGCTCTGGGATCGATGGCGTGAGAGGCCTATAATCCGCGCCCCGCGTCAGCCCCAACTATTTCATCAGAATACGCCCATCCCATCATTGGAAAGACCGAAAGTGCCATGAGATCAATCGCGATTATCAATCAAAAGGGGGGAGTTGGGAAAACGACCACGTCGGTAAATCTTAGTGCGGCATTGGCTGCCAGTGGTTTACGAGTGGGGCTAATCGATCTTGATCCTCAGGCTCACGCCTCGTTGCACTTAGGACTGCGGCCTGATGGTGAGGTCTCAACGGTCTACGATTTGCTGACGAGCGAGACCCGTATCGAAGAAATATGGCAACCCGCGAAAGAAAACCTTGTAGTAGCCGGTTCGCACATCGACCTGGCTGCCGCGGAAGTTGAATTGGCAGGTGTGGTGGGACGAGAGGTTATCTTACGTGACAAGCTGGCTGAAATCAGAGACCTCGATTATTTGCTGATAGACTGTCCCCCATCGTTGGGAATTCTTACCATCAATGCTTTATCGGCCGTGGATGATATCTTTATTCCACTACAGCCTCACTACTTGGCACTGCACGGTTTAAGCAAATTGCTACAAACAATCGAGTTGGTCTCACGGCGTCTCAATGATCGACTACGCCTGGCAGGTGTAGTGCTTTGTCTGTACGAGACGGGGACAAGATTGGCCGCTGAAGTGAGCCAAGAGGTAGAAGAATTTTTCCAAGAGGCCGGTTCATCCAATGCGGCCTGGAGCGAAACGCACATTTTTCAATCTCGAATACGCCGTAATATCCGCTTGGCTGAAGCGCCTAGTTTCGAGCAGTCGATTTTTCAATACGCGCCCCAATCGGCGGGTGCGGTGGATTATCAGAATTTGGGCGAAGAAGTGATTCGTCTCTACCAGGAACAAGCAGAACCTTTGCGTCTGGTGGGCTGACCCGGATATTTCCCCCGTTTCTGCTACGGCGTCCCAAGTCCTTCCATGGCTGCGTTATGTTTCGGCTTCGGGCACCGCGGCGCAGCAGTGGTCGCCTCAACGTGTAAAAAACACGCCTGCGGTCGCGAACCTCACATGCCTTGCCACGAAAGGACTTAGCTCAGCTATATTGGTAACAAGGGCCTCGCGACGAAACGGGTGAAATATCCGGGCTAGCCTGCGGCCGAATCGGTCAAACTGCGAAAAAGCGGATCGCGTCGCAGTGGATCAAAATCAGGTTCGCCATGAACCAAATCGCGAAAGTTGCCGTCGATTTCCAGTGCTTCCGCCAGGTGCTGGAGCGCCAAGCGTCGATCGTGGACCAAGCTCCAATAGCAGGCCAGATTGTAGTGCAATATGGCTTCTCCCGGCTCTATCAGCAACGCACGTTCCAACGCCTCAATTGCCAGATCCATTTGACCGATCCGTTTGTAGCACCAGCCCAGAGCCATGCAAGTGTGAATGTCGTCTGGTATAAGTTCAAGGCTACGGCGAAGTGGATCAATGGCTTCATCGTAACGATGAAGTTCGCGTAAGCTTTCCCCGAGCAAGTAGCAGCTCTGTGCGTCACTGCGTACATCGTTGTCATGTCGGTGAAGTGATTGGAGTGCTTGAGTAGGCATGCCCAGTTCAAGGTATCCCTCGGCTTCACACCGTGTTCGCTGGAGAAGATGTCTCAATGGAAAGTTCATCAGATTAATTGCTGAGTTGAGTTGTTAAGATAAGAGTGCGTCGAAACCTACTTGGCGAAGCACCAGAGAGGTTCCTGAAGATGAGATGCTTCTATTTTACACGCCAATTACGTTCGGTCCAAATTTATCAGCCAAGAACGCGCCCTAACTTCAAGGGGCGTAATCATTAAGGGATAAAAAAACGAGTTGAGCGAAAATGCCACCTGGCAGGATCGGGCAAACTGTTGTGCCAAAATGAGGGACATCCCCATTGGTGTCCCTGCTGGGCGAGCCTTACGCAGGCACTCTCTTTTCAGGCTCTCTTTCGAGAGCACCGGTGTTGCTTTTTACCACCACAATGCGTTCGACTCGTGGTCTTTTCGCAGCATCCATTCGGCCAGAAATACATGCCATATACGTAATTTCGGCGTGTTTTAGGGGGATTCTGGCAGAATTGCGAATGTCGTTTGAGCCATTTAGTTGGGTAGGCGCATTGATTGCGTCAGGTGATGGCAGTTCTCATGTTCTCGCTACAGAAAGCGAGGCATCACCGTCACACCCCTTGGATGACTCCCTTGGCTCGTTCGCTACTAATATGCCTGTTGGTTGCCTCATTGAGCTATTGGATACAAGGTATGGAAATGGCAAGAAGCTTGCCCGAGTGGAAACCTCTCCTTGGCGAGGGGGCCAATCCTCTGGAGTGGGTTCGCACTCAGGATGGTTGGGAACGCTCCCTCGTACTTCAGCCTGGAACCCGGGAGTCAGGTTTAGTTCATCCGCTGGTGGTGGCCGGATTGCAGCTGTTAGCGTCTACGCTCGTGCTACTGGCTTTTCCACTCACTGGCAGCCAATCTCCACTCACTGGCAGCCAGTCTTCATAATCTCTTTGTGCCAAGATGGTCCCTCGGGGAAAACTGCATTTTCGACCTCCAGGACACAGGCTTCTTCGTGGGGACGGGTACTTTTTTCTGATTTTCATATTGCCCGCAACTCATTTGATAGAAGCAGGTTAGGGGGATTTCTGCCAGGAAGATTTCGTTTTCATTTAGAAATTATGTACTAAATCAAGTCTTTGAAGCCACTAATACACTGGTGCTTTGACAACTTTTAGAATTGGGGTGTGAGACGTCAGAACCACTTACCAAGAAATAACTTCTGGCGTCTCACACCCCAATTTTTAGTCAGCTGAGCACTCGGAGTACGACGCACTCGGTGTACCGTTTGTCTCGAAGTCGTTCATTTTCTAAGTGTAGAGGAGTAAGGTGTCATGCGACTCACGCTACGCACTTTGTTGGCCTTCATGGATGATATCCTGAATCCTGCCGACCATGAGCAGTTGAGCCAAAAAATTGAAACGAGCGATTTCGCTACGGAGTTGATCCATCGATCGCGGGATACGGTGCGTCGATTACGTCTTGGCGCACCAGAACTCATGGAGCCAGACGATAGCTCAGGTTCCATGGGAGTATTGGAAGACTCAGGTTGGATCGATCCGAATACAGCGGCAGAGTTTTTGGACAATACGTTAGCTGCGGATAAGGTTGCGGATTTTGAGCGAGATTGTCTGGAGTCAGATGTTAATCTCGCGGAAGTTGCCTCTTGTCATCATATTTTAACGATGGTGCTCGGGGAACCGACTGAAGTAGACGAGGTCGTACGCAAACGACTGTACCAGTTGCCTGCTCAGGTTGGTGGGACCAATAAACTCCGCGTTGAGCCGGCTCATGTCGAGGTCAACCATTCAGGAGACACTTTGGAGCCAGATGATTCATCAACCGGCGGTATGGAAATGCTCGATGGTAGTACGGAGGCGTCCGGGGTCAACGATAAAGCTGAATTGAGAGGGGAAGCTGAAACTGGACAGACGGTTGAAGTTCGACAGGAAATGGAACCGGGGGTTCCCGATTACTTGAAGGAAGCCATCCGATCGAGGCATAGGTTGCGGCGCTGGATAGGTGCCGTCGCCGTCGCCGTGTTCTGTGTTGTTGGGATTGGATACTTGGTATTGGGTGAATTCAAACAACCCGAGTTGCCGCCTGAAATGGTGGCCAGCGATCCTGATTTGCTCGCTCTGGGGGTGGAGTTTGATGATTCCAATGAAATGGCAGGAGCAGCGTTGTCTGCCGAGCAATCGTCTGGGGATGGTCAGGGAGTGAGCGACGATCATGACGTCAACACGCAAATGCGCGACTCTGAGGCTCCGGCTTATGCGCCTTCTGCGTCAATTCCTTCTGCGTCAATTCCTTCTGGGGCTGCGGATACCGAGGCGCCACCGTTTATGCCAGAAGGTTCAGGTAGTGAATCCGAGAAACTTTCTGCTCAAGCGGAAATTCCTCAGGCTGAGCAGAGCTTCCCGGAGGGAAATTTCTTGGTGGAAGATTCCCTTACGGAAGATTCCCCTACGGGAGATTCCCCTACGGGGCTGGCATCCGAACCGGGTCAATTGACTACGGGCACATCTGCTGCGGATTTGCCAGCCAACGAAGAGTTGAATTTAACCAATCCATTTGCTGCAGTCCCCGAAGTGGAGATGGATTTGGTGGAAACACCCACACTAGAGAAAGAGAAAAACTTGCCATCCACGGAAGTCAGACCATTGCCGGTACCCTCTGCATCAGGTTTTGAGCCAGTTGTCGTGGGCACTTTGGGTACCGATGGACTTCCTGCACTCGAGAGTGATAAAGCTCTTGCAATGAGCAATCGGAGTGATAGCTCTCGATTGCCAGGTGCTGCAGCGTTGGAAACGGGTATGGATGCTAGGCATTCGCCCGAAGTAAAAGTGGCACTCAATAAGAAGCTCGAAGAAGAAGGACTATCGGTGGAATCCGAGGTGGCCGATGCAACTGATGCCTCCGATGCAAAAGGGCCAGTTCAGTTGGGAAGTTACTTAGGGAACAACGATGTTTTATTGCGACACCATGCAGAGCAGGAGACATGGGTGCGCATGTCACCCAGAAGCAACTTGTTTGCCGGGGAGAGACTGCTCACATTGCCCAACTATCGCACACCTATCGCATTGGACGGGCTCAACCTCAGCTTGTCAGGTGGGACACAAATCCTGTTGCAAGGCATCTACTCAGTGTTGGCGGATGGTGCTGTATTTGAGGGAGGGTCACTTGCCGGAGGACAGGGACAGCATGCTGAGGGATGGGAAGCAGCATCAGGTCAGGATGTATTGTTTTTAGAAATGGTCTATGGGCGTATGCTATTGAATGCTGGATTGAATGGAAGCAACGTAGTGTTGCAGATGGGAGACCAGGCATGTCGGTTGCGATTGGGAGGATCAGCCAGTCTGGCTGTGGAAATCGACAGGCAGTTCGTACCTGGCCGAATTGCCGAAGAAGGGCCATCACCCATTGTTGCGACTTGGTATTTGACCAGTGGTACGCTTCAGTGGTCAATGGATGGGGGCAATCTAACAGAGGAACAAACCATGGAGGCTCCCAGTACTTGGAGTTTTGTAGGCGGAAGTTTTGTAGATGGAAAAGTCAAAGGGCCCAAGCCGATGGACGATTTACCCAAGTGGATCGATCGTGAGCAAGTGACGCCGGCGCAGCGTCGAGCTCTTGCAGTGCTTGACGACGAGCTGGTTCCAGGCAATCCGGTTGGAATTCGGTTGCTGGAATTGAATGACCACCGACAACGCGAAGTACGTACATTGGCGGCACAATGTAGTTTATACGTTGGCGAGCTGGAGCCATTTGTTAAGGCGTTGAATGACAGTCAACAAAGAACGGCTTGGAGATCGCTTATCGAAATGTTGCGGCAGGCAATGACCCTGAGTTCTGATGAAGCCAGCCAATTGCGCAAGGCATTTGTCTTGCATCGTGGTGAAGAGGCCGCAGATGATCTGATGCAGATGGTGCGTGGGTACGACAGGGAGGCGATCGGTTTGACTTCGGAAGCGATAAAAAATGGTGTGCTCAACGAATTGATAGGTTGGTTGGACCACGACACTCTCGACTATCGGGTATTGGCGTCTTTCAATTTGCAGGAAATCACGGGAAAATCCTTTGGATATCGTCCTGAATACAACGCCAAACAACGCCAGCGTGGGATTCGTACTTGGCGAAAACGGTTGGAATCGGGAGAATTGACCCCTCCTTCGTAAAAATGGTCCTTCTAAGAAAGGTCCTTCATTAGGAAGGTCGGGGAGCGCTCGTCGAAAAAGTCGTTCGGCGATGAAAGGTCTTCGGAAGCTGGAATTCCAGCCTTTTTCAGACTTGGAATGCGGTTTCTCGTTGTTCCGAGGGGCCCCCCTTTGTGACATAGGCCAATACTCGCTAGTATAACTGGATGAGGAAGGTGAATTTCGGCACTTGCCGGGCATCTGGATGTGCCTCGAATGGGATGTATCCCAAATGTGTGTCGTATTCCGAATGTGTATCGAAGAATAGTTTGTGCTGGCTCTACCCTGACTCGTTCTCGCGGTATTGGCCTGTGTGCGTTTGTTCAAGGGAGCGTTATCTGTGCAGTTAAGTATTTCCACGCGACATGGTCACCTGAGTGAATCAACCCAGGAAAAAATCAAAGCTAAGGCCGATAAGCTGGTTCATTTTTATGAGCGTTTGAGTTCCATTGAATTAACCGTCGATTTGAGCGACCAACAGTTACCAAAAGTAGATGTGAAAGTTTCTGCTGATCACAAACACGATTTTGTATCCCATAGTCAGTGTGAAAAATTATTCGGTGCCGTGGAGGATGCATTGCACAAGATTGAGCAACAATTGCGAAAGTACAAGAAGCGAGTGCAACAGCGACATCGCAACCATGATTTACGCCACCAAGATGTGGCATCAACGGGGCCCCAAGAGGTAACGGGCTCCCAGGAACCTACAAAAGGATCCGGTGGGAGTTAGTTAGAAGGTGGCGAGGCATAGGGCCTATTCCATGGTCGGTCACCATAACCGTGGGCTTCCAGCCTGTTGGTGGTTATGGAGTGGCTCTTGGAACCCATTTTAAAGTCGTATAAAAGGATAAAGAAGAAGATGAAGTTCGTTGATTTTGTAAGTAGTAAGGCGATTTGTACGGACGTTGGTTCGGAGGGCAAGGAGTCGGTGATACGTACGATGGTTTCAGCGCTACGGAAAGTGGATAAAATTGCTGAAGACCAGCATGACAGTATTGTTGAGGCAATACTAAAGCGTGAAGAGTTGGGGAGCACCGGAATTGGAAGAGGTGTTGCAGTGCCTCATACCAAGCATCCGAGTGTGAACGAATTGGTCAGCGCGGTGGCGGTTAGCAAAGAGGGAGTCGATTTTGACAGCTTGGATGGTGAAAAAGTCCATTTGCTGTTTTTGCTCATTTCGCCACCCGATCGACCAGGAGACCACTTGCGTGCATTGGAAAACATCTCCAGGCAGTTACGTGATGATACCTTTTGCAGTTTTTTAAAGCAATGCAAAGAGCCAAAAGAGGTATGGCAATTACTGGAAGAAGCAGATAACAATCAGTTCGTATCGTGATATTATATGCCAGTTGTTCGGAAAACAGTTGTTGTTAGTAATCCTCAAGGGCTGCATGCGCGCCCTGCGGAACTGTTTTCTAGATTGGCTTTGCAATTTGAAGCCGATATTGAGGTAATCCGCGACGATCTGCGTATCGATGCCAAGAGTATTCTGAATGTGCTGACCTTGGGTGCTGCTCAAGGAGCCACTTTGGTTATAGAAGCACGTGGAGCAGATGCAGAAAAGGCAATTGATGCGCTCGAGCGGTTAGTCGTCAGTGATTTTAAAGTAGGCGACTTTAATACAGATGAATTAAAAATAGATGAAACACTGAGTCAGGAGAGTTCAGGCTAGTCTCTGGTCAAGCCTTGCTTTTGGGATTGCCGCAGCAACAAGTAAGATCTAGGCAGAGTTGCTATTTGCGTCAGTCCAAAAAAAAGCAAGCCTGATAGAGTATTTGATTTCTGGTCGAGCCTTGCTTTCGGTGGGGTATTCAACTCCGACTCAATAATAGACAAAGAAAGAACAGCGTCAGGCGACAGAGTCAACTCGTTGAGCCAGTTTGTTGGTCCAATTCGTTGGTCCGTTCCCTAATTTTGCCGTGTTGGAATGGTGCTGACAGCATGTCGTTGATGTGCTACGGAGGCATAATTTCCATGGATTGTCTGGTGGTGTTTTCCAAAGATCGTTTGAGGATTTTTGAGAGATCTTGCCGCAAGTGATCGAGGCAGAATTTTGGTAGTGGCAGTCGTTACGAATTGCTTTGAGCCTGCGTTTGCAAGAGGCCGCCATGGAACATCTCCAAGGCATTGCCGTTTCGCCCGGTGTGGCGATCGGTGAAGCACTCGTGATGGATAACGAGGGATTTCGGATTCCCCGTCGTTTTCTGCCGCGCGATGCGGTCGATGGAGAGTTGGAACGACTCGATCGTGCACTCAAGGCGGCTGAAGCAGAAGTTGAGCACAACCGACAGCAAGTTGCTGAACAGTTGGGCGATGACTACGCAGCTATATTCTCTGCCCATTTGCAGATGATTCGTGATCGGCGATTGCGCGAAGAACTCGACGAAATGATTCGTTCGAGGCATTATTCTCCCGAATATTCTGTGAGTCGAGCCTTGCGCCGTTACGCCAAGGTATTTCAATCGCTTAGTGGTTCGGCCATGGTCGAAAGGGCGAGCGATATTTTCGATATTGAAAAACGGATACTACGCAATCTGCTGGGGATGAGACGTGAGGCACTCGCCCATGTCAGTTCTCCCGTTTTGGTTCTTGCTCATAATATGACTCCCAGTGAAACGGCCAATCTCAATCCACAGTTTGTGCTTGGATTTGTCACGGAGACGGGTGGTCCCGGCAGCCATACGGCAATTGTGGCCGAAGGGTTAGGGATTCCAGCAGTGGTTGGCGTTGGTCCATTTCTGACGGATGTGTCTGGTGGTGATATGGTCATCATCGACGGCGACCGGGGACAAATTATTCTCCGTCCTGATGAAGAAACAATCGCTCGTTTTCGTCACGAAGTTGCAGAGCAGCGTACGCTAGCGGCAAAATTGGAGACTTTGCGCGAGTTACCAGCGGAGACTGCGGATGGGGTGCAACTCCAATTGCTTGGTAATATTGAATTTCCATTTGAAGTGGAGCAGTGTAAGCAACGAGGAGCTGACGGTATAGGCTTATATCGAACGGAGTTTTTGTATTTGGGCCAAGATGAGGATCTATCTGAAGAGAGTCACCATGAGGCTTATCTTACGGTAGCTCAAGCGATGGGAGACAAGCCGGTTGTCATGCGTACGCTTGATTTGGGCGCTGACAAAATGCGAACGCTACCAGATCCCGAGGATGAAAGAAATCCTGTCTTGGGTCTGCGTAGTGTCCGCCTGGCCTTGCGTCACCGAGACCTCTTTCGCACTCAATTGAGAGCTATTTTGCGGGCAAGCAGTCAAGGAAATATCCGAGTCATGTTTCCTTTGATCAGTACGCTTCTCGAATTACGGCAGGCCAAAATGGTGTTGGCGGATGCGATGGAGGATTTGGAAGAAGCGGGAATTGCTTTTGATCGGGATATTAAAGTCGGCATGATGGTAGAGGTTCCAGCGGCGGTCCTGATGATGGATTGTTTTGTTGATGAAGTGGATTTTTTCAGCATTGGTACCAACGATCTCATTCAGTATTGCCTGGCGGTAGATCGTAGTAATAAGGATGTGGCCAGTTTGTATACGGCTGCGGATCCTGCCGTCATTCGTTTGATTGCGATGGCATTAGATGTTGCTAATCAGCACAAGGTGCCAATTGGCATGTGTGGCCAAATGAGCGGCAATCCGCAATACACGATGTTGTTAATCGGACTGGGATTACGCAGTTTTAGCGCAACGCCTGCAGCAATACCGGAAGTAAAACGAGTTTGTCGTAGCATTACCATCGAACAATGCGAGCAAGTTGCCAGACATGTCAGAAGTTTGGATAATGCTCGAGATATCAGAATTTACTTAAAGGAAGAGCTTTCCAAAGTTTTTTCCTGAATTCCCATAGTGGTTCCGTGATTCCATTGCGGAAATAGAGTCAACGGTGTATCGGTCATCATAAATTGGTTGCCCTATGCCGAAATTAAATTGAAAAAAAGGCATAATTATGAAGCAGGAGATGCTGATCAACGTAGCGCAGCCGGAGGAATGCCGGATTGCAATTGTGGAAGATGGTTTGCTTGAAGAGCTCTACATTGAGCGAAGCAGCCAGGATAACTACGTCGGAAATGTTTACAAAGGAAAAATTGTCAATCTGGAGCCTAGCATTCAGGCTGCGTTCGTTGATTTCGGTGTTGGCAGGAATGGATTTTTGCATATCAGCGATGTCGAGTCGCAGTACTTCCGTCAAGGTGGCTATGATCCCGATAAATTAATTCAGCCTGATGGCACGCAGGGACCACCTAAAAATGAGGGCAAGAGTGATAATGCTGCTGGCGACTTTTCCAATGGGAGTGCGACGCCAGGGGGACGCAATGGCCGTTCCAAGTCGTCTGGACAGCGTCAGCGTCCTGGATTCCGGCCACGCATCAAACCTCCGATCCAGGAAATATTTCGCCGCGGTGATGAAGTGTTGGTGCAAGTCATCAAAGAAGGCATCGGTACTAAAGGACCTACCTTATCGACTTATATCAGCATTCCAGGTCGTTATTTGGTGCTAATGCCCGCATTAGGGCGTATTGGAGTGTCTCGAAAAATAGAAGATGAGGATGCCCGTCGCCGCTTGCGTGATATTTTACGAGAATTAAATCCGCCCAAAGGTTTGGGATTTATCGTGCGTACGGCAGGTACCGATCGGACGAAAAAAGAATTATCTCGTGACTTGGCCTATTTGTTGCGGCTTTGGAAAGTCGTCGTGCGAAGGATCAAAAAATGTACTGCGCCGGTTGATATTTATGAAGAAAGCGACATGATCATCCGCACGATCCGCGATATTTTTACCAGCGATGTGGATGCGATTTACATAGACCAAGAGGATGCTTATGAAAGGGCCAAAGAATTTCTGCAAATTGTCATGCCCCGGTATGTCAATCGTTTGCAGATGTATGAAGGGAAGGAACCTCTTTTTCACAAGTATAAACTAGATGAAGAGATCGCACGAATCAATCAACGTCAAGTCCCATTGCGTGGAGGCGGATCGCTGGTGATTGATCAAACAGAAGCTTTAGTGGCAATCGATGTGAACAGCGGTAGCTTCCGGACGGATGGATCAGCTGACGATTCGGCTTGTCGTCTCAATCAGATTGCGGCCAAAGAGATTGCCCGACAGCTCCGTCTACGCGATTTGGGGGGTGTCGTAGTCAATGACTTTATCGATATGCGTAAGGATCGAAATCGTCGATCCGTGGAACGTACACTCCGTGATGCGATCAAGCGCGATCGAGCGCGTACGAAAATCCTTCGTACGAGTCCATTTGGCTTGATTGAAATGACTCGCCAGCGGGTGCGTCCTAGTTTAAAGAGGAGCGTCTATAAAGAGTGCCCTGGATGCAGTGGATCAGGCTTGGTCAAATCGGCTGAAAGTATGGCCCTCGATGTGATACGTAAGCTGATCATGTGCTGTCAAAATGAGATAATCGCGAAGCTGTCGGTGACTGTAGAAGAGGAAGTGGCCAGCTATCTGAACAATCGGAAACGGCGCGAACTGATGAATTTGGAAGATGAACACGAATTGCAGGTGCTCGTGCTCAGTCGTGAGGATGTCTCTCCAGAGTATGTAAAGATCGAATGCGAGGATGGGTCAGGTCGTACGATTCGAGGTCCTGAGAGCTGACCCTTTGTGGGGATTGACTATTTGTGAGGGAACTGGATTGTGGGGCTGGGGTCGACAGAAATCTGGCCCCTCGACAGGAATGGACCAAGTGGCTAGACTACAGGGCTCGACATAACACACATTATTCATGGGAATTAGGGTGCGCAGCATGTACGCGATCATTGCAGACGGTGGACGTCAATACAAAGTGGAAGCGGGGCAGGAATTAGCGATTGATTTTCGTGGTCTGTCAGAGGGCGAAAAACTTACTTTTGACCAAGTGCTGGCCGTTAGCGATGGGGATGGCGATTTGAAGCTGGGTACCCCTTATCTGTCCGGAGTGAGTGTGCCAGCAGAAGTACTTGGAGTCGAACAGGGCGAAAAACTTGTGGTACAAAAGATTCGCAGGCGGAAAAATTCACGCCGCAAGACGGGGCACCGTTCGATGTACACACGAGTGAAAATCGGTTCAATTTCAGGCTAACGTATCTTGCCAAGCCGAACTTGGAGAGCTGTCGCGATTGAATTGTGTTGGATGGTGGACTGCGTGCGCGACAGCTCTCCAAGATTCGTTTGGTGGCGTGACAATCCCATCTCTTGTCACTGGACTCTCGTCTCACGCCCAAATTCTAAAAGTTGTCAAAGCACTGGGCTATTCTAAGCTCCTTTCTCGATTAGTAATGAGGTGGTTGGGTGTACCATAATTTCTGTAAAACCGCACTAGAATTCTCGTTTTTCATCGGCAGGGGTGGTAATCTGTCCGTAATATTAAAAAGAGATAGATTCTCGCAAAGACGCCAAGATCACAAAGAAAAGAATGGATGAGATTGATAAAGACTGGAATTCCCCAATCTGTCAATGCTCTCCAAGAGTAAGAAGGGGTATGGCGATCTTGGCGTTTTTGTGAGAGGGAAAATGGTTTGAGTAAAGTGTTACGAATTTTTCAACCGTCAGCTCATTGCAACTGAGCCCCTTTGTTGGAGATGAAAATGAACGATCGGAGTGATGCTCATTTAGATCAAACGGTGACTTACCACCCTCAGTCATTTGAAGATGTTCCCGTAGAGAAACGTGGCAATTGTTTGATGATCGGCTGCTTAGGCACCCTTGTTTTCATGCTCCTCCTGGTGGTTGGCGGTGGCTTCGCCGGCTATAAGTATATTCAAGGGCAAGTAGACAAATATACTTCTGATAAGCCGGCTGATCTGCCGGTTAAAGAGTACTCGGAAGAGCAATTGGCTGCGATTGAAAATCGCGTTGAATCGTTCAAGGAGAGCATGGACCAGGGCAAAGCATCGGAGAGTTTGGTTTTAACGACAGATGATTTAAATGCCTTGATATCCAGGGAAAACGATCTAATAGGCAAAGTCTATGTCACCATTAAGGAAGGCAAGATTTCCGGAGAAATAAGTATTCCAACCGATTTTATCACCGGTGGGAAGGACAGGTATTTCAATGCATCAGCGACTTTCAACGTTTCTTTTGATCATGGTATCCTGATCGTAACGTTGGCCGATGCCATCGTGAAGGGAAAGAGAGTTCCTCAGGCAATCATTGAGGGCATAGGTAAGGAGAATCTCGCTAGAGACATGTACAAAGATCCCGAGGTGGCCGAGGTGCTACGCAGATTCGAGAGCCTGATCATTGAGGAGGGTAAAATCATCTTGAAGCCTCGGACGACACCGGACAATGTGAATGAGATGGAAGCCGAGTCGGACGGAGGCGTATCACATAAAGATGAACGGTCTGAAGAGACGGATGGTCTGCCCAGAGTCGAAGGATCTCATAGTGAGAATGCCGATAGTTCATTGTCCGAGGAAACCAGTTGATTTGAGCGATCCAGTAGACAAGTGACCACCCGGATGATAAAAAAATATTATATTTCCGTGGCTCTAGTTCTTCAGTGGTCAGGACCACTCCAATATTGCCAGTTATCGCTTGAAAATCGCCTAAAACGCACCTTCACCCCAGGTCTATTTGTTTTCGATCTTATCTAAGCAGTTGACACAACCCATTGTGTGATAGCAAGTTAGGGAATACAAGAAAACCGATTGACGGCCCCTTCGATCTGTGTAAGATCAGTCTCCTCGACCAACTGGATATTGTAGGCAGAAGGGCATCGCCTACAATATGTAGTGGTACAAGTTGAATTTCCACTCGTTTTTTGCGAGTTTTGGCCCAAGTGGCCCTAAATCTTGTGTAGACTGAGATTCCAAGAGGCCGATTCGGTTACTGGTCCGATTGGGGACTGGCGAATATGTACGCGTGCACACTGAATTGTGGTATGGATGCCCCTCTTTCACTAACAGGAGGTTCCCGATGTCCCTTGTAGATCCTGCGTCTCTCTCCAGCTCTATGTCTGGCTCGCATTCTGATAAAGCTGAAGGCTCGCATTCTGGCAAGGCTGAAGGCTCTAAAACCAATGCTCGGCAAGTTATTGGTCAGTCTGCTGCTTTGAAGCGGGGGATAAGTTCCAAGCGTTTTCATGGTCGTCTGAAGATTGATGCCACGTTCTGTCCGGTTGATGTGGCCGACCCTTTTGATACGGTTCCGTGGGAGATCCGCAGCGCATCGATCAAGGGTGAAAATGGCGATGTTTTGTTCGAGCAGACTAATTGCGAGGTTCCCACCTCATGGAGTCAGTTGGCTACCAATATCATTTGCAGTAAGTACTTCTACGGCGAGGTGGGTTCCGATCAGCGTGAATATAGCGTTCGGCAACTGGTGCATCGGGTAGTTCGGACCATTACCGACTGGGGTCTGGCTGACGGCTATTTTGCTTCTCATGATGATGGGGAGCGATTCTACCGTGATCTGTCTTGGCTTTGTCTGCATCAATATGGCGCATTCAACTCGCCGGTTTGGTTTAACGTGGGATTGTATCACCAATATGGCGTCGAAGGAGCCAAGTGTAATTGGCGTTGGGATCCGATTGTCTGTGATGTGGTGCAGCCTGATAATCCCTACGAATATCCCCAAGGTTCGGCCTGTTTTATCCAGCACGTAGAAGACAACATGGAAGACATCATGGAGCTTGCGCGCAGCGAGGCCATGTTGTTTAAATTTGGTTCAGGTACCGGCACTGACTTATCCACACTTCGGTCACAGCGGGAAAAATTGTCCGGGGGCGGCTGTCCCAGTGGCCCTTTGTCGTTCATGCGGGTGTACGATCAGATTGCGGCCGTGGTGAAATCGGGCGGAAAAACACGTCGTGCGGCCAAAATGCAATCTCTCAAAGTGTGGCATCCCGATGTGATGGAATTCATTGAATGCAAGTGGAAGGAAGAGAAAAAAGCTCATGTGTTGATTGAAAAGGGAGGCTACGAGGCAAATTTCAATGGTGAAGCCTACAGTTCCATCATGTTCCAAAATGCCAATCTGTCTGTCCGTGTGACCGATGATTTTATGCAGGCAGTCGAGAAGGATGCCGATTGGGCAACGCACTGGGTTACTGATACTAGCCAGTCGGGGCCGACCTATCCAGCACGCGAAGTGATACAACGCATGGCTGAATGTGCCTGGCATTGCGGGGACCCGGGGGTTCAGTATGACACAACGATAAATAGTTGGCATACTTGTCCGAATAGTGGCAGAATCAACGCCAGTAATCCGTGCAGCGAGTACATGTTCCTTGATGACACGGCCTGCAATTTGGCCAGCATCAACTTGATGAAGTTCCGTCATTCCTCGGGGATGTTGGCCTCGGGGATGTCGGCCTCGGGGATGTCGGCCTCGGAGATACCGGCCTCGGAGATACCGGCCTCGGAAAACCTAGCAACAAATTACCCGGAAATGGGCAATTCGGAGAGTGCAACACTCGATAGGCAGAAAGGTAAGGAAGCAGCGGCGTTTGACTGCGTAAAATTTCAACAGGCCTGTCGTCTGTTTTTTGTCGCCCAAGAAATCTTGGTCGACCATGCCAGCTATCCCACCAGTGACATTGCCCGCAACAGCCATCGCTTTCGGCCACTCGGATTGGGCTATTCGAATCTTGGCAGTCTATTGATGACCAGTGGGATGGCATACGATTCCGATGCAGGACGTGGGGTATGCGGTGCAATTACCGCCATCCTCCATGGAGTGGCCAATAGAACCAGTTGTGAGTTGGCTGAAGCTGTG
Organism: Pirellulales bacterium; assembly: GCA_039831705.1. Lineage (GTDB taxonomy): Bacteria > Planctomycetota > Planctomycetia > Pirellulales > Lacipirellulaceae > JAJRWS01. The sequence goes on from JBDOMT010000062.1 coordinate 35,538, forward strand.
GGGACATTCGATGGTTACGAAGAAAACCGCACGCCGTTTTTGAAAGTTATGCAAAAGCATCGCGATGCTACTGAGCAAATTCATCCCGATTGTCCCGAGTATCTACGCGCATCTGCAAGCGATGTCTGGGACCAGGTTCTTGCCGCCGGACCCGTACACGGATTTCGCAATGCCCAAGCTACGGTACTCGCACCCACCGGTACGATCAGTTTTATGATGGACTGTGATACCACCGGGATTGAGCCAGATATCGCATTGGTGAAGTACAAACAGTTGGCTGGAGGAGGGATGCTGAAAATCGTAAACCGGACAGTGCCACTCGCGCTGGCTCAGCTTGGTTACGAAGAGGGCGAAATTGAATCAGTCCTGGCTTATATTGACCGAGAGGGAACCATTGAGGGGGCCAGTGATCTGCGAAGCGAAGATCTGCCAATTTTTGATTGCGCGTTCACACCGCAGAATGGAATCAGGAGTATTCCCTGGCAGGCACACATCACCATGATGGCGGCCGCCCAGCCATTCCTTTCGGGGGCAATTAGCAAAACAGTCAACATGCCTTGTGACACAACACCCGAAGAAATTTCCCAAGCTTATACGAATGGTTGGAACTTGGGACTGAAAGCGCTGGCTATCTATCGGGACGGTTCGAAGGAGAGTCAACCGCTCAGTACGGGCAAAGAGTCGGATAAAGCGAAGGAAAAAAATCTCTCCAAACCGCGTCGTGAACGCCTGCCGGATACACGCCAATCGATTACCCACAAGTTCAGTATCTCTGGGCATGAAGGATACATCACAGTGGGCCTCTATGAGGATGGGCGACCAGGTGAGTTGTTCATCACCATGGCTAAGGAGGGGAGCACGATAGGTGGTTTGATGGACGCCTTTGGAACTTCGGTCTCGATGAGTTTGCAATACGGTGTGCCGCTGGAAGATTATGTGCGTAAGTTTTCGCACATGCGTTTCGAGCCTTTGGGCCATACCAAGAATCCAGATATTCGTTTTGCCAAGAGTATTATCGATTACATCTTTCGCTGGTTGGGTATCGCTTTTCTTCCCGGTTACAAGGAAGCTAATCAGGGGAGCTTACCCAAAGAGGGAAACACGACCGTTGCAGCAACCTTGGCTGGATCCAAGAGTACTCAAAATAGTGCTGGCAAACTCAAACCGAATGTTAGCCCAGCAACGAGTGGCCAGTCGAAGAGTGAACAGGTTCCAACAGGCTTGAAGGGCCCCGTCGGTGCTAATGGTCAAGCCAATGGGACTTACAGCAGTCATTTATCCGGGCAAGAAGTGGTATCCGGGCAAGAAGGGGCGATCGAGAAGGCCAACGCATTGGAGCAGGCTAGATTATTGGAGCAGGCTAGATTATTGGAGCAGGCGGGCGTGATGGTTCCGGGAGACAAAAGTTCAGTTGCGGCTCGTAGCGATCAGTTTGCCGGTTTTCAAGTCGATGCTCCAGCGTGCGACAACTGCGGCATGATAACGGTGAGAAATGGCAACTGTTATTTGTGCCATAATTGTGGCAACAGCATGGGCTGTTCTTAATTTGGCCAAGCCGAACTTGGACAACAGTCTCGGTTGGGTCTTGTTAGGTGGTGAGTTGCTTGCGCGACGGTTCTCCAAGATTCGTTTGGCGACGGGACGCAAGCGCTGGGTCTAGCCTGCTTTCTGTTTGGCCAAGCCGAACTTGGACAACAGTCGCGGTTGTGTCTTGTTGGGTGGTAGGCTGCTTGCGCGACGGTTCTCCAAGATTCGTTTGGCGACGGGACGCAAGCGGTGAGGTTGGGTTGATTTTGGTGTTCGCCTATCAATGGCGATTGGAGTTTGAGTATTTCGTAGGCTGGAACGAGCGGTAGCGCTGTTCCGGCATTGAATGCACGCGCAAAGTAAGGCTTGACCAGACATTAGTCAGGTGACAACGTAGACGGGTGCTGATCCATTGTTTGGAACGGCACCCGTTACTATTGGTGCATGGTGGAAGAGCGTTTCCATGAATTTGAAACTAACTCCAGGACGTATTTTGGCGGTTGTCATAGGCATTTTGATGCTGGCAATTGTTGCTGGAATCTTGTTTCCTGCTGAGTACACTGCCGGACGGACCGTCGAACGGTTATTTGCGATCGACAAGGATTTTACCAAGGTCCGCAAGATTATGGTTCGAACCAATGCGGCCAAGGAAATTGTTACGATGGGAGGAGACAGTGAGTTCATTGAGCAGCAATGGGAAGATGGAAATGCCCAATTCGAAGGAGAAAAAATTGGCCCGGCCATATTGAGGAGTGTTTTATCTGAGGACCCCGGTTGGAAATTGGAGCTGAAGGGTACATTGAAAGTTCGTACGCTCAGCGAAACCATTGGTCATGAAGTCATCGAACTTCAGCAGGAAGTGAAAATAGACCCCAATTCGTTGCAGTCTCAGGTGAAGCTCAAGCAGGGAACCGAGCGACTGCTGGATTATTCGATGAGTACTAGCCTGGTACGTGCCGAAGATCATACACGTGTTGAGCTCAAGTTGACGCAGAAAATAAAAATAGAAGTGCCCTGGTTTGCCCATAGCATCGCCGATCGAAGGACACTCGCGGCAATCGTACAGTCCTTAACCAATCAGGAGCTAGCCATCCGCCAGCTCATCGAAGAGAACGCGGATAAGGCAGGTCTGTTTCCCCTCCGCTAGGATCGGTGCTGATCTTTCTGTGCTAGCTATGCACAGGGTTATTGCCAATTTTTAGCCTCAGTTAGGGGAAGACCGTTTCTACACCCACCAATCGCGCCGAACGAAATTGCCCTATTTCGCAATTGACCCATTTTTCAGATCCTCCTATCCTTCTCGACTCACCCAGTTTGAGTTAGGAGAATCGATGAACAACCTTACGCAGCATTCAGAGCTTTCCCAGTCGGAGCCAGTGCCGATGCTGGATGTGAACCGTCAAAATGCTCCATTACAGGAAATGATCAATACAGCAATGGACGAGGTCTGTCGTTCGGGGGCATTTGTGCATGGACCTGCCTGTGGTCAATTGGAATCGGCCATTGCCACAGTATGTGGCACCCAATACGCAGTCGGTTGTGCCTCGGGCAGCGATGCCTTGTTGCTGTCGTTGATGGTGCTGGGAATTGGTCCTGGAGATGAAGTGGTATTGCCGAGTTTTACGTTTTTCGCCACCGCAGGGGCAGTTGCCCGATTAGGCGCGAAACCAGTTTTTGCAGACATTCAGCCCGACACATTCAATATCGATCCGGCTGATATCCGTCGGAAAATTTCATCTGCAACCAAGGCGATTCTTCCCGTGCACCTGTTTGGCCAGTGCGCTGATATGGATGGGATTGCCGGCGCGATTGCAAGTACGCGCGGATCAGCGACAGACATTCCAATTATTGAAGACGCTGCTCAGGCCATGGGAGCCCAGTATGGTGGTCGAGCGGCTGGCGGCTTGGGTGTCATGGGTTGTTTTTCGTTTTATCCTACCAAGAATTTGGGTGGCTTTGGTGATGGTGGTATGATTACTACCAACGATGCCGAGTTAGTGGCCAAGTTGCGCACATTACGTGATCATGGACAGCAGCCACGTTACCACCACTCTCTGGTTGGAGTTAACAGCCGTCTCGATGCATTGCAGGCAGCCGTATTGAACATAAAACTCCAGTACTTAGATGATTGGACGGTTGCCCGAGAGCGTCATGCAAACCACTATCAGGCGGCACTTGGGAGATTGGGATTGGGCGACCAACTCATTCATCCTCAAGTGACCGACAAATGCCGTAGTGTTTGGAATCAATATACGGTTCGGGTTACAGGAGGTCGCCGGGATCAACTGAATCAAGCATTGTCCGAGCAGAAAATTGGTTCGGCCATCTACTATCCCATACCTCTTCACTTGCAGGAGTGTTTTCAGTCGCTGGGATACAGGTCAGGGAGTCTACCGCATACCGAACGGGCTGCGAAAGAAGTTCTTAGCTTGCCGGTCTTTCCTGAATTGACCACAGCCGAGCAGAATCGAGTCATCGGAGCCCTGGCAGCCTTTGGCGGAGTAGAGAATCCACAGCTTGCACCGAAACAGGATGCGGCCTAGTGTTTTGTCAAACTTATCTTTTTGGGTAGACGCACAAATATACTTTTGCCCTGCCAGTACTTATGGCTGCGTCTACCCAAAAAGTAAGGCTTGACCAGACACTAAGTCAATCTTCATCGTAGACGCGACGAATTTCTTTTTTGCGGCCGCTTGCGCGCAATGCGCCAAAGGAACCAAGAAAGATGCACAGTATCACTATTCCCCATGCCATGTGGGAAGTCTCCGTTAGAAGGTGCTTAGAATATCCAACATACAGTATAATTGCCCGGGATGAAATCGCCAGTTGAAAAAAGAGTCTTGCCTCTTTTTCAACCTAAGATGCGGTTTATTTCCGCAACAATCTCGGGCACTCCATCTTGCATGGAAACCGTACGGCTTGTCCCCTGGGATAAATCCTTTATTTGACATTCACAGGCTGTGAATTCATCTTCTCCAATCACTAAGGCAACGCGAAAACCCTTGCGGTTGGCATATTGCAACTGCTTCCCCAGTTTTTTTGCTTCTGGATAAAATTCGACCCGCTGGCCAACTGCCCTGAGTTGGGATGCCAATTTCAGGTAATCGTTCAGGTGATCGGCGACAAAGTAGGGCAGCAGGACTTCCGCGGTTGTGGTAGTGTCCGCAAGCAAGTTGAGCTCTTCCATGGCGGCCAACAGTCGATCCAGGCCCAGCGATGCGCCAACCCCAGGCAGTTGCTGCTTGGTATAAAGGGATGCTAGATTGTCATAACGACCACCACTGCAAACGGAGCCAATTTCTGGCAGATCATCTAGAAAAGTTTCTACCACCATGCCCGTGTAATAGTCGAGCCCGCGGGCAATGGAGACATCCACCTGGATATGTTGAGCTCCCACTCCTGCCGCCTGACACCCCGCGAGTAACTGAGTTAGTTGAGTGAGGCCTGCTTCTCCTTCTTCGCTGCCAGCGATCAGAGGTTTGAGTTGGTCAATCAGCCCGACATTTTCGCCTGGGCCATTTCCGGCCTGGTCTTTCCTGCCGCAGAGAGAAGCCAGTTGAAGCACTTGCTTGATTTGCTCTTCGGAGGCATTTGCCGTACGCTTCATTTCTGCCGCGACTTTGGTGGGGCCAATCTTAGGCAACTTGTCGAGTGCCCGTAGTACGGCTACCGTTTGCGTACGGAGTCCCAGTTGGTCAAGCAGTCCCGTGAGCACTTTGCGGTTGTTTACACGGATTGTAAATCGTTCGAAACCAATCGCATGGAGCAGGTCGTGAATGACCAAAACGGTTTCTATGTCAGTGGTGGGCGAGGTGGTGCCAACGGTGTCGAAGTCGCATTGCATGAATTCGCGAAAGCGACCTCGTTGCGGGGTTTCCCCCCTCCATACGTTGGCGATGTGATAGCGTTTGAAAGGGGTGCCCAACTGGCCGATATGCTGGGCCACGAAGCGAGCCAGGGGGATGGTCAGATCGAATCGCATGCCGATCGCCCGTCCTCCATTGTCCTCGAAACGATAGAGTTGCTTATCCGTTTCGTCGCTTCCCTTGCCAGTGAGAATTTCCAAGTGCTCGAGGGCGGGAGTATCAATTGGGCTGAATCCATAGGATCGATAAACCCGTCGAGCCGTTTCGATGATGGCCTCGCGGGGAATCATCGTGGCAGGTGGGTAGTCGCGAAAGCCCTTCAGTGTTCTAGGTTGGATCATGAGGATTCCTCAAGTCAGCAGTTGCTGACTACAAAACAGGTAGTAGTTCTGGTTTGCGGCTGCGGATACTCCGTCCCTTCTTCTGAATGACCGCCTCGGTATATTCCCAGACTTGCTCGGGTGTTTCCAGGTAGAATTCATAGGTCCAATCTTCTTCATACTCGCAGTTATCGGTCGTGTAGTCGCGACAAATCTGAGGCCTGGTTGTGTAAATACCACAGCGATTGTCTGCTTGTAAGTGTTTGCATGCCGTATGGACTAACAGGTACCAGTCGCCATCCTCTTTGAAGATACTTGCTCGTTCGTGTAGCAGAAACCATCGCAGGTATTCCAGCTCCTTGAATGTTTCGGGAGATTCGATCGGCATGGCAAAATAGCGGCAGCACTTGGCGGTGCAGTATTCGCACAGTGATTCGCCTTCGGCTAAATCGTGACGCTGGATCTTGCGGGTGCCATAAGGAACAGTTTCAGATTTTTGAGCCATGTTGGGAACCATGTTGGGAGACGCCTCTACTCGTGGGACCGGACATTGGTAGGGGGTCAATTTATCATGGTTGGCGCGACATGAATAGCGTCTACGGGTTAAACGGCCCTGCCTTGAGAAGCATCCTCAATACGCTAGGCTCGTCAGTGACCGTGACGACTTCATCGTGCGTGAACCAACGCAAATCGTTGGATTCGTCGTTGATTTGTAGTGATTGGTCAGATCCAGCCATGAAGAGGAAACGTATGTCATGGTGCTCATGGCTCGTTTCCAGGCACTTGCCATCTGGGCTGATGAAGGCAGGTATCAGGTGCACATCGACGTCTAAAGGAACCACTTCCTGGTTGCTGTCACGGACCAGTTTCAAGTCGGTCAGGCCAGTTTCCTCGGTGACCTCACGCCGGGCGACGGCTACGATGTCACCTTGTCCATCGGCATGTCCACCCGGTTGTAGCCAGCGTGCCAGCTTGTTGTGGTGCAGCAGTAGACACTGAGTCCGGTCGGGTGACAGTACCCAGGCCGAACCTGTGACATGTCCCGTCCGGCAGGTGCGCTCAAAGCAATTGGAATTACCTTCGACCAATTCGCAGATGCGCCGGACAACGGCTTCTTCTTCCGCGTATCGTTGAAGATAGCGGTCCAGCATATCAAGTAAAGGGCGACGGTGCATGAAGATGGGGGCTGAGGAGCTAGGAACGGGGAGCTAGGAGCTAGTAGTTAAATATACTAGCTCCTAGCTCCTCATGAAACTTTTCCCGTGTGAGCTTGGCGGTTCGTGCGCGTGGCCAATCGTTCAATGGCTGCAGGGCTTGCCAGCCCTGGATCAAAGCATGCCTCAATTGGTCGCATGTGGTTGGTAAGTTGGTCACAAATCGATCGTGTGGTCGGACAGACCGGTAGGCCGGTTGTCGTGGGGGCATCCTTAGCCAGCGACCAATTTTTGGCAGGTCGAAGTCATAAAGTAGCGTGCCATGATAGAGGAAGTGGGTTCGTTTGCAACGCAGGCTGTTTCCTGAAAATTTGTGAAGTTGTCCTTTGTTTTTGTGCCCTTTATTGTTGATGATGTGGCTCATGGGGATGGCCAGATCACTGGTTCCTACCGAAACGATACCGGAGGCCAGATGGGATAGCGCTTGGGTCATTCTGGTTAGCACGAACTGATGGATGTAGCCAATGTCTGGAAGCGATTGAATGGAGTTCGGGTAGCCAAGTACCAGGGCGTACATCAGACAACCTGGGCCCGCGACGATGGTGGCACCTCCGCTACAACGACGTAAAACGGGTATTCCATCGCCCCTACAGGTCGCTAAATCAACTTCCTGTTGAGGCTGAGAGGAGCGTCCCAGCACGACAAAATACTGCTTTGGCTCCCACAGTCGCAGGATTCCATGAATGTCAGATGGAGCTTGCAAACTGGGAGGCCCAAGATCTCTGGATTGGTTTGCCTCTGCCCATGCCAACAGTCCTTCATCGAGAGCCAGGTTTGCGCTCGCGGTTTCCAAGGTGAGCTGCAGGTTTTGCATGGCCATGAATATTAATCTTCTTTTCACGTTGAGAATTCATATTACAGTACCCTGCCTCAATGAGAATTGGAATGAGGAGGGCCGGGTTGACCCACTTCTACGGCCACTTACACTCATAGGGGTACCGACTAGAATCTTCAAGCGATACTCAATCTCCCCCAGCCAATCTCAATGCCAGACGACCAATCGCCACAATCCAGCCCCAATCAACACGCAACAAGTCCGACGACAGCGGAGCCTGAGACGGGCCCAGAAGCAACGGGCGATCCACTGCTGCCACCAGTGGAACCACCGAACGCTCGTTTCATCATGCAGTTGTTTATCATTCCCGCAATCATTGTCCTGTGTGTGGTGATGGTTTGGATGTTATTTGGCTGGTTGGCATCACGGGGTGAGGAGGATGCAAGCAGCATTGTCAAGTCGTTGCGCAGTTCGAGTCACGCGCGTTGGCAGGCGGCAAACGAGTTGGCACGCATGCTCCAACTGGAACAACGTTATCCCAAGTTGAAAGAAAATAGCCTCTTGGCGGACGAGTTGGCCCAGCTGTTGAGCGAATATTTGGAAGCGGGTAATGCGGATGATCAATCCATCAATATGCGTTCGTTCCTGTGTCGCTCACTCGGCGAGTTTCGCGTGGATGATGGGATGGCCGTGCTGCTGAAAGTGATTCGTGAAGATCCGCAGCCCGATGTGCGCCGTGAAGCAATCAAGGCTCTGGCAGTGCTAGGTAATACGTTTGAAGGAGAAGACCCGCCAAAATTTTCAGTTGAGAATGGATCATTTGATGTGGACGAGTTGGTTCGTACGTTGATTCGTTTGAGCACAGACCAGGACGAATTAATTCGTTCAGAAACGGCTTATGCGATGGGGGCTTATATTCAGGGAACAGCTTCTTCGATTCGAAATACGTCGGCACTGGGTAAGGAATCTCAAGGAATCGATTCGCAAGAAACGAGTCCTTTGGCTTCACTGGTTGAACCGCTAGTGCGATTGATTGACGATACGCATGTTGACACGCGTTACAATGCAGCGTTGGCTCTGTCACGCATAGGTAATCTAGCAGCAGTGGGGACGGTTGCTGAGATGCTCGATCTCGAAAAACTCTCAATCAGCATGGCTGGTGAACAGGATCCTCAACTGCAGGCTTACAAACGAAATCTCATGCTGCGAAACGCAATCGAAGCAGCCGCCAGGTTAATCGAATTGAACCCACAGCACGATCTGAGCGTACTACAGGATGCCCTGAATGCTTTTTCGGATGCTGCGCCAGCAGTCACTTTACCGGCACCCATTCCGCAAGTTTTGCGTGATCAGGCAGATCAGGTGCTGCCATTTCAGGCTAATTGATCGGTGCAAGGTAAAGCATACTGCTTGTGCCGATTACGCAAATCGGGTGTTGCGAAAAATGTACATGCATTGCAAGTGCCCTATTGATGCATCATGGCATTCTAGCACAAACTGAATAGGTGGGTAACAGGGGTGATGCTGGGAGCGGGGGTGATGCCTGGGAACGGGATACATCCGACCTTGGGCGAACTACTAGCGAAAAATATTAGCACAGATAGTTTGCCTTGGCAGGTTTTATCCGCAAGACTTGTACAGAGGGTTGGCTGGTGCAGTCTCCAGGTCTGGCACAGGCTACGGGTCTGGCACAGGCTACGGGGATACTTTTCCTATCAATGGCCAATCGGAGTAATAAGGGTAAAATCATGTTGGACACTACTCATCGGGCGCTAGGCGTCTTTTTCTGGTCTCTCTTAGTTTTGGCAAGTGCGTCTTCGCGTGCCAATGCGCAATGTTGCGAAACTGCCTATCGGCTGCAATGTCTGACTGTGTATGAAGAGCAGCAGAAGACAGCCTATCGGTTGGAATCTGAAACCGTTTACGATCAACGTGAAGTGGTTCGGAAAGTGCCAGTCTGGGAGACACAAACGCGCGAGCATCGTTACACGGTTAACCGGGCAGTACGCGAGACCAGCTCGCGGGAAGTACGTTACACGGTTCAGCGACCTGTTTGGGAAACCGTTATGCGCGACAATAGCTACAATCGCGTTCGCAACGTGGTCGAAACACACGAGCGGGAAGAGCGTTATACGGTCCAACGACCTGTTTGGGAAACCTCCGAACGAGAGGAACGTTACACGGTCCAACGGCCCGGCATGGAAACCGTTCAGCAGGAACGTCGCCACACCGTGATGCGTCCAGTGGTCAGCTATCAGACGCAGGTTGTCGATCGAGGTTGTTATGTCCAGCAGGTAAACTACGTGCCAGGTGCCAGTCGCCGTGGATTGACTTGGATGGCAGCTTCCCCAACGGTCAATCCGGCCAATGGAGTGGTGCAGTATCAGCGCCCTGGCTTGGTGTGGGCCAATGTCCAATCGCCACCCCAGCCGGTGGTAACTCAGGTATGGAAGCCGAACCTGGTATCTCAACAGGTACCGGTTACCAAATACTGCCCTCAGGAAGTGGTGCAGAAGGTTCCTGTCCAGGTTTGCCGTATGGTCACCGAGGAGCATGTCCGCAAGGTGCCGATTCGCACATGTCGGATGGTGACTGAACAACATGTCCGCAAAGTGCCGTATACCACCTGCAGACAGGTGGTAGAACGGGTCGAGCAGCAAGTACCTGTGAAGGTTTGTCGCATGGTTACCGAAGAGCATGTCCACAAAATTCCCGTAGTGACATGTCGCTATGTGAAGGAAGAGCGTGTAGAGCCCTATACGGTACGCGTCTGCCGGATGGTCGAAAAGCGAGAAACGGTTTCGGTGCCGCGCACGGTATGCCACAAAGTACCCGTTACCTACACGGTGCGGGTCCCCCGGACTATCCTGGTGCGGGTACCGGTAGAATAAGACCGTGGGCTCAGTCTTGAGCGGTTGGCTAGAATTTCTCCCCCTAGTGGGCTGGTGATTATTGACAATTGGCATGCGCTAGCGGAGACTACAGGTCGGCCTTTTTGCTCGCCGCCGTTCATGTCATCCCGCAGTGAGTTTCATGTTGCCATTTTTTGAATTGGATGGACCAGCCATCGCGGATTCTTCTAATAAGCCTGCTGACACGGAAGACTCCCTATCCGCCAGCAGTAGGGCCTCAGGTGATGGGGTCGCGGCAGAATGGGATTCTGATGGCACTGAGTCAGGTTCCGTGGGATCGGCTACTCTTCCGGGGTCGGGCCTTTCGGGTACGGGTGGCACGGGTACGGGGGCTGTCGGGCGATTACCTGCTGTTCGAGTTTTGCTGCTGGGTAAGCTGGCGAGCATGCCTCGTCGAGAAGCAATACAGATTATTCGCCAACAGGGAGGGGTGGTGGTTGCTGGGCAATCGCTAAAAAACTATGCCCAGGACATTGCTCAAGGCACAGACGAATTGACACCGATAGACGTGGTTCAAGGCGCTGAGGGTGGGGCGCAACAACAGGTTTCAAAAAAATATTTGGGACAGAGTGAGCACAAAGATAAAACGGATGTCACGATGATAGTCGTCGGTGACGATGCCTCTGGGTGGCGACCCCTTTTGCAGCAACGATATCCTGCGATTGCCCAGGCTGTCGATTCGGGGCAGATCGAATTGCTACAGGAGTCGGAGTTTTGGCGTCGTGTAGGATTGATGGAATCGCCGGACGATGTACGTCGTCTTTACACGCCGGCCATGTTGGCCGAATTACTAAATGTCTCAGTGTCTGCCATCCGGCGCTGGGTCCGTCAGGGGACGCTGGTGGCTTGCTGCCAAGTGCGTCGTTTGCCTTACTTCGATTTTGCCGAAGTATCGGTTGCCCGCCATTTAGCCGATTTGCACAACGCCGGTTGCTCCTTGCATGTGATTGATCGCAAGTTGCGAGAGTTGGCTGCGATGATGCCCGAAAGCCCACGGCCGCTAGCCGAGCCGGGAGTCGTCGTCGAGGGTCGCCGTCTGTTTATTCGGCGCGGTGATGAACTGGAAGAGCCCAGTGGTCAACGGCAATTAGACTTTGACTGTCTGGCGGATGAAGAGAAGGTCGAGGGAGAGCAGATTGAATCGATTCCTTTAAGTGTCGTAGATTTGGATACGGCAGGCCTGGATGTTACTGCTTCTACGGGTGGAGCGGACCTATTTGCTGTTCATGACGGGTTAGGCATTGACGACAGGGCTGTTATTGATGACGGGGCAATTGCGGTCGAATCGAGTTTGCCGATGCTCGAGCAGCTCCTGCAGGAGGCTGTCAGGCATGAAGATCAGGGATCGCTTGAACTGGCGGTGGAATCCTACCGTGCCATCCTGATGGCTGGTGGCCCCGCCGCAGAAATTAATTTCGCTCTGGCGGACCTGCTGTATCGCCAGGGTGATGCCAATGCTGCGCGTGAACGCTATTATATGGCCATTGAAATGGACGAGGAATATGTCGAGGCACGTGCCAACCTGGGTTGCCTGCTGGCCGAAATGGATGAATTGGAAATGGCGATCGCCGCCTTTCAGGGAGCACTGGCCTATCATATCGACTATGCCGATGTCCATTATCACATGGCAGGTGCGTTGGATCGTTTGCAGCGACATCGGGAGGCCCAGTTCCATTGGCGAACCTTTTTAGCCTTGGCACCGGAAAGTGCGTGGGCAGAAGTTGCCCGGATGCAGTTGTCTGATAAATCGTAGTTTCGTAGATCTGTTTGACCCTGTGCTATGCCAGAAATCCTCTTCCATTACGAGCGCGTCAATCCCACGAGTTGGGCTTATCTTTCTTCGCTATTGATGCTGGCATTATGCTTCAAGTTCAACCGGGCCTGGAGCATTCGCAATCTCGATCTGTTTTTGTTGATTTCCCTGGCTCCTGGTTTACTGCTAGTGCAATACGCTTGGGAAAATATCGGCTTAGCGGATAATGCTAAAACGGCTGAATATCTAGGATTTGTCTGGTTGTTTATTGCCGGCGGGTTGTTGTTGCTGCGTTTATTACTCGATCCGGCAATGGTTCGACGTCCATTACTGGAACCGAACCTTAATGCGGCGGGCATGTCATTTATGAGCGCATCACTGTTGTTCTTTTTGATGGCCAATGTCGTCACAGGAAAACCGAAGCCGGAAGATCTATCGCCGGCGCGTGCAGCAGAAGAAATGCAGACGGACCAATCGAAACAGCTTGATGGTGAAGCTTCTGACCTGTCAGCCACTGAAGGCACGGGTTTCTGGCTCCTGTATCGCCTGCCAAGAATTTCAACCCAGGTGGTGATAAAAGCGGGTCTTGACTATGGAAATGAGACATCTGCAGTAAAGAATGAGCAGGAACATCAGGTTCAACAAGCGACAGCTCGTGTGATGGCCATCCTGTCCCATACTTCCATCGTGATAGGATTGCTGCTGATTGGCTACCGACACTTTGATAGTTTCGTCGCAGGTATCGCCTGCGTAACCCTCTATCTCATAATCCCCTACACGGCGTTGTGGACAGGCAGCGTCATCCATGCGCTACCCTCTTCATTGCTGGTCTGGGCCGTGGTGCTCTATCGACGTCCATTTTGGTCCGGGATCATGATAGGTCTGGCTTGTGGGACCATCTATTATCCACTCTTTTTATTGCCGTTGTGGTGCAGTTTCTATTGGAACCAGGGGATCCGCCGGTTTGCTACTGGAGTCCTTTTAATGGTGGCTGTCCTGATCGTGTCCTTAGCCTTGACCACGGCTGAGACCGAGAGCTTTTTCGACCACTTGGTGCGAATGTTTGGCTTCCGTCTGCCTTTAACGAAACATTTACAAGGAATTTGGCAATATTGGAGTTATGCCTACCGTCTGCCCATCATTGCGTTATATTTTGCACTGTCCATCAGCTTCGCCGTTTGGCCCGCGCAGAAAAATATGGCCACCCTGATCAGCGGCACGGCCGCCTTAATGGTGGCTGCTCAATTCTGGCATGCTAACGGGGGGGGAGTGTATATTGCCTGGTATCTGCCGCTGCTGCTATTGATTGTTTTTCGCCCAAATCTGGAAGATCGCATCGCCATGGCGGTGGTTGGTGATGGGTGGTAAGGGTACGGATGGTTGATGTGTGATCGATGATTGATGAACTGAGTTATGGTCTATCCCGCAGATCAACAATCAACCATCCTATATTCCGCTCCTCACAGAGTGGAGAATTTCGCGATTTTCAAGGAAATACCGAAGATAGATTGAGCCGTCTTTGAGAAATTCATTACTCATCTCGCCGGGCACCATGCTGTGCGTGCATTCTTTGGTTGATTAGCCAGTGCCGCCAAGCAGTTTGGTCAAAGCCAAAATTCTGATCTGCTGACAGATGGACCAGAGCCTGATGGACGGCAAAATTTTTCAGTGCACGTTTTTCTGTTTTTGGTCCGCCACCACCAAAACTAAATCCTTCCGCACCTCCTCCGCCAGGAGCTGTGGACATCGAGGCGTTCATTTGTCCGGGTGACCCTTCGCCAACTTTGAATACGTGCGTTGTCACCAAGGCATCGACCAAGGGGCTGATTGCTTCGGGATTGCCTATTTCCTGCAGTGCTGATCCAGCCCGATTCACAATCTCATTTTCGCTGTGGTGCAACGCTTTGATGTAAGGTGAAATGCTGAGCGGACGTTTTGACCGCATCAGGTACTCAAGACATTGCAATCGCACCTCTGGATCAGGATCGACTAAGGATAGACGGACCAATTTTCCGATAGCCAGTGGCGCGTCGATTTGAGCAAGTATGGTAATCAGCAAATTGCGGATTTGTGGATCGTTCTGGTGAGTTAAAAATTTGATAATTATCGGTGTGGCGAGCGGGTCGCGGATTTGGCTGAGCTGCTCTTGGGCTTCTGCAGCCTTCGAGCCGCGCCGGTGAGTGAGCCAGCCTAACCAGCGTTTGATGTTTTTTTGCCATTCGTGCATCCTTGCATCCTGTTGGCTGGCACGCTCGCGTAACGCGATATCCTGAGCTGTTCGATAAGATCCATCGTAGAAACGCATTCCGCGGGCGGCCATCAACTCCTTTCGAGTCAGCCATTGTGTGCCGACTCGCTGATAACCCAAGCTAAGCCGCGCGGCTTCGTCTTGGGGATCCAGCTCAAGCAGGCGCTTTAAGTGGTGAGTGGCCTGTTGCTTCAGACCCTCCTGTTTGCACCACTGGGCTATTTGCCGATGCGCTGGAGCCGTGTCCAGAATTACTCGACTTCGATCTGAGTACTCTTGCAGTCGATCGTCTTTACGCACAATTTTCTGAATTTGTGATTTCGCGAGAGTGATTCGAGCTCCTTGAGCAGTATGAATTACATAGCCTCCGGTCTCCAATCGGGCCACTTCACGGCCACTGACTTGACCTCCACTACGCAGTTGAAAAGTGTCTGCGAATGCAAGGTCGGTACTCATCGCCATCACGCTGGTGCACAGTGCAAAGTGAAAAATGGAAAATGGAAAGAGACGATTCCGGGAGATCACCGATATCTCCTTATTTCCTCAGCTATCCATTTACAATGGTCACATGTCATTTTGCACTCGGGCAGATCAACAGTAAGGGAAAAAGAGAAACCACGAAATACACTAAATTTACGAAAACACAGTAGCGGACTGGCCTTATGTTCCAACAGGGTCGATGCTAAATAGTACGTCTGCATTCAGCCAAATTCAAATTCCCTATAATCGGAATGTTTGGATTGTGGGTATCGTACGGGAGACCGGATTGATGGGTGATTTTTCAAGCAAATCGGCTATCGAACACCGCCAGCAGGCGCCAAATCGCATCTGTTGTGCGGTTTTAACTGTGAGCGATACGCGTAAGCCAGAAAATGATCGAGGAGGGCAGGCAATTTGTCAGTTGCTCCATGAGAGTGGACATGCGGTGGAGTTGTACCAGATTGTACCCGATGAGCCTGGTCCTCTGACCATGGTAGTACAGCAGTCTGTAGCACAGGTTGCTATTGATGCTATTTTAGTGACGGGTGGAACGGGAATCGCGTTACGCGATCAGACGCCCGATACCATTGAAAACTTGTACACCAAGACACTTCCCGGTTATGGGGAATTGTTTCGTATGCTCAGCTATCAGGAAATTGGTTCTGCGGCGCTGCTCAGTCGTGCTTCAGGCGGATTGATTGATCGTACGGTGGTACTCACGATGCCCGGCTCTCCGGCCGCTGTCCGGTTGGCGATGGAGAAGCTTATATTGCCCGAGCTGGCCCACTTGGTGGAGCAGGCTCGCCGATAAGTGGATTCGCCTGCTAGCATCCGTGATTCGTCTGGCAGACGATTCGTCTCTGCGATATTCTCTGGGGCCCCGTTGGTGTAGATCGCACCAGCTGTGCAAAGGATTGCCACATTGCCTCAAGGAGGGGACCGTGCATCGATTGCTCCCCATATTTACGCTTGTCGTACTCGGCGGATTAGGCTGGTTGTTCCTCCAAGGAGGAGGGCTCAGTCAATTCATGGTTACCTCCAAGACACCTGCGCAGCCGAGCCATACAAGCACTGACAATACAAACCCTTGGAGCCAATCAGGCGTAGGCCAAATTGCGCCCACTCCGCTGCAACCCAGTCCCTTACCGTCATCCACACAAAAGGTGGGTGCCCACGGGTCGCCTGCGGTGGAGGGGGCTACGATTCGTATTGCGTCGTTCAATATCCAGGTGTTCGGTAACGCCAAAGCAAATAATCCACCGGTCATACGTACTTTGGCAGCAATTGTGCGTCAGTTCGATTTGGTGGCCATTCAGGAAGTGCGAAGTAAAAACGAGTATTTGATTCCCAATTTTGTAAAGCTGATCAATCAGGCTGGTGCTCAAGGCCAACCGGGCAGACACTATGATCACGTGATTGGCCCTCGACTGGGGTATACCAGTTCCAAAGAGCAGTACGTATTTATCTTTGATACCGATCGGGTGGAAATAGATCCCCATTCGGTGTACACAGTGAGCGATCCGGATGGTTTGTTGCATCGAGAGCCATTGGTCGCTACCTTTCGAGCACGGGGTGTAGATCCCCAGCTTGCCTTTACTTTCACCCTGGTCAACATCCACACCGATCCCGATCAAGTGCCCGAAGAAATGGATGCTCTGGCAGACGTTTATCGGTCCGTTCGCCGTTCCAGTCGGGGGGAAGACGATATCTTGTTATTGGGCGACTTCAATACAGACAATCGTCATCTTTATCGCTTGGGCGACATTGCAGGCATTTATCCATTGGTCGTTGGTACTTGGACGAATACCAGGCAAAATAAACAGTACGACAATCTCATTATTCATCGACCGTCAACGACAGAGCATACAGGCAGATGGGGAGTGTTTGATGTGGTACGACGATGGAATCTCACTGAGCAACAAGCGCTGCAAGTTTCTGACCATTTCCCAGTGTGGGCTGAGTTCAGTGTCTACGAGCGTGATTTCACAGGCCGCATCGCCAGTCGTCGTAAGCCACGCTGGTAACTAGATCTCTAGCTCCATCCGATCGGTGCCGATTTGGATGTGGGGAAATATATTTTGGGCTTCTCCCAGACGGATCTGTCGATCGTCATTAAGGAGTGGGTTGATATGCACAAGCACCATGCGACCCACTCCCGCAGCGGCAGCTACCTGAGCGACCGGAGTCAGGCAACTATGGCCGGTGAGTTCCGCCCGTTCCGGGCTTTCATCACCAAAAAAGCATTCGTGAATCAGGAGATCGACGCCCTGGATCTTTTCAATATAATCAACTTCGGGAGCGGCGACCGTATCGGTCACATAGGCAAGCGACCGGTCTGGCCAATCCACGCGATAGCCAATGGAACCACCCGGGTGGCGTAATGGAAAGTGTGTTAGTACACCTCGATTGGCCTCAGGTGGGTTGGCCTGTTGCCCAGTTGCCCTTGATTGAGTTGCCAGTAGGGTTTTCTGTTTGAGCGGTTGCATATGAAATGGGGGCATAACAGGAAACAGCAACTCAGAGAAAAGATGCGTGCGCAACGCATCGAGCTTCTCCTGCTCAGCATGGACCGTGACTTGTAGCAAGGGGTGTCTTTCCAGCACATCGAATAAATATGTCAGGCCAATGACATGGTCCAGATGGGCGTGTGTGAGAAAGATGTCGAGCGTGTCGGTCGTCAGGTAATCGCTTACCCGATACATGGCCGTCCCAGCATCGAAGACTACCCCCAACTCGGGTATCATCAGGCAGGCTGTATGTCTGCGATCGTTGGGATGGTAGCCGGTTGTGCCCAGTAAAAGTAACTTCATATCGGATTCCAGATAGGATCACGAAGGACGTTCAGTAACTTTAATTCATGCTAAGAACCTGCGATGACAGGTAGATGATCCGCCTGCAGGGACATAACTGCATCGGAAAGCGTTGGCCAGGTCGGCCCCATTCACCTCAATTGGGATGTCTATTTCTACTTGCAGCGTATTTATTGTACTTTTGCCTGGCCTGTGAATCCATTGCGGAAATTGAATGATCTGCCCATATTCACGAGATGTTCCATGGACCCTGTTGGCCCTGTTGGCCCTGGTTGGTATGTCCTGTGATTCCCGTACGACCAATCGCGTGGTTGTTTATACGGCTCTGGACGAAGAATTTTCACGACCATTATTCGATCAGTTTACCCGGCTGACAGGTATCCGAGTGCTGGCGAAATTTGACACCGAATCGACCAAGGCAGTTGGCTTGACCCAGGCGATTCTGACTGAACGTGAACGACCTCGTTGCGACGTATTCTGGAACAATGAGATCATCAATACCCTGCGGCTAGACCAGTTAGGCCTGTTGCAGTCCTATGAGCCGTCGCAGTCCGCCTTGATTCCCCAGTCTTATCGTTCACCTCGGGCAAGCTGGCATGGTTTTGCAGCCCGGGCACGCGTGCTGGTGGTAAATACCCACTTGGTACCCATCGATAGGAGACCAACTTCAATCGAGGATCTAGTAGATGTGCGTTGGCAAGGAAAGGTGGGTATAGCCAAACCATTGGCGGGTACCACGGCCAGCCATGCTGCCTGCCTGTTCGCTGTATGGGGTGACGCCCGGGCAGAGTATTTTTTTCGTCGGGTGAAAACGAATGCCCAAATACTTTCTGGGAACAAACAGGTTGCGCGCGCTGTAAGTACGGGGCAATTGGCTTTTGGGCTGACCGACACCGATGATGCGATCATCGAGTTGGAAAGTGGACGCCCAGTCGCCATTATTTATCCCGATCAGCCCTCTTCAGACGGGCTACAGGAAGAAGCACTAGGTACCCTGTTCATTCCCAATACCGTTTCAATCATCTCGAAGGCCCCCCATCAGCAGGCAGCTCAAAGGCTGGTAGATTTTTTGCTTTCTCCGGCCACGGAGCGACAATTGGCTGAGGGGCCTAGTGCCCAAATTCCGTTGAACCGCAGCGTTCGCAAGTTGCCGCGGGTCGAAACTCCCAGAACTGTTCGGGCAATGCAAGTTGACTTTCAAGAGGCCGCTGAAAAATGGCAAATCGCAGCCAAGTTCCTCCGCGAGCAGTTTGCCACAGCCAATTAAGAGACGGTTCGATCACAACGTATGGTAACCTTGAGAGGTCGCAGAGATTTCTAGCTTGGTGAGGAGGAGAATGTTTGATGTGTAATGTTTGAATGTTGATGTAAGGGGTTCGTATGACAACAGATCAACATTCAATCATCACAAACCTCGTCGATGTCGACGCGGAGCCCGTTTTCCCGGTGGTCTTGGGCCGGCCGGTTTTTCTGGTTCATCCGGGGCCGTTTGGGGGGGAGCCGCTTTGGCCACCGTTTGGAACCCTTCAATTTCATCCCTTTTCAGCAGGCGGTTGATCAGCATTTCAATCCGCGTCAGTTCGATACCCTCTTCAGGTGTTACGAATGTAAAAGCAACTCCTTCGCGCCCCATGCGTCCTGTGCGACCGACGCGATGAACGTAATCATCGGAAGACTGAGGAATATCATAATTAACGATGTGCGAGATGCTGGTGACATCGATGCCGCGGCCTACCACATCGGTGGCGACCAGAATGCAGATATCGCCCGCGCGAAATTTACGCATCACCTGATCTCGCGATCCCTGGGCCATATCTCCATGTATGCAATCGACTTGGGAAAATTTCTTTGCCAGTTTGCGTTGTACACGGTCAGTTCCACGCTTGGTTCGGCAAAATACGATTGCTTGTTCTGGATCCTCACGTTGCAGTAGTCGCACGAGTAAATCGTATTTGCGGTCCCCTTCGACAGTAAAATAATGTTGCTCGATCGTGTCGACACTTTTGCCTTTGGGCGAAAAGTCCATGATCTTAGGATCCGACATATACCGCTTGGCGAGTCGTTCTACGCCGGGGGCGACGGTCGCACTGAGTAAGAGCGTTTGTCGCTGCTTGGGACAGCTGCGAAGAATTTTTTCTATATCGGGTCGAAAACCAATGTCCAGCATCCGATCTGCTTCATCGAGTACTACGCATTGTAATTCCCCGAGCTGAAGTGTTTGCCGCGATAGGTGATCGAGGATGCGACCAGGCGTGCCAATGACCAGGTCAACTCCGCGCTGCAACTTGGCAATTTGGCCTCGGATGGGTTTGCCACCGTAGAGGGCAACGGAAGTAACTCGCCTGCCGTGTGCCAATTTGTCCATTTCATCACGAACCTGGACTGCTAATTCTCGTGTTGGCACAAGCACGAGCGCTTGAGGGCTTTTGTGCTTTGTCTTTTTGGGCTTTTCATCTGGGGATGAACCAGCCCGTGATGAACCAGTTCGTGCACGATCGGCCGAGCGTTCTCCCTCGAGTCGTTCCAAAATAGGTATGGTGAAAGCGGCCGTTTTGCCAGTACCTGTTCGGGCTTGGCCCAAGACGTCTTCCCCGTGCAAAGCGCTAGGGATCATCCCGGCTTGTACGGAAGACGGAGTATGATATTCGGCACGTTCAAGTGCCTGCAACATGACGTCGGAAAGGCCCAATTCAGCAAAGCTCGTTGCGCTAGAAGTAGAACTGGATTCCATGTCCAATAGGCTAGCAGGTAAATCCAGTTGGGTCAACGATGGCCCTTAGCCTGACAGAAGATCTGCAAAATCGGCATTTTAAAGAGTTGATTGCGAGGTAAATAAGGCTCACCATTAACCGGCGAACGCCCAGCGGCAAACGAATCTTTTCAGCAACCCGAGTACCGCACAGCGAAACCCCTACAACAGATACTCCCAACCATCTGAAAAGTTCGGCTTGCCGCAATAAAAAAGCCAATTGCGCTGTGCGCAACTGGCTCTATAATTTCCAGGCCTTTGACGTCCTTGAGGCCCTTTTGCTTCAATGCATGAACTGGACGAGAATTCTACTTCTTGGAAGTTTTTCGGCGAGCTGTCTTTCTGGTCACTTTTCTTTTGGCCGTTTTCTTTTTGGGAGACCGTTTCGCTGTCTTTTTGGCAGCTTTTTTCTTGGTGGTCTTTTTCTTAGGAGACCGCTTCGCCTTCTTCTTTACGGCTTTTTTCTTAGTGGTCTTTTTCTTAGCAGTTTTCTTCTTAGGAGACCGCTTCGCCTTCTTCTTTGCGGCCTTTTTCTTGGGTGACCGCTTTGCGGCCTTTTTGGTGGTCCTTTTCGTAGCTTTCTTCTTCGCAGCCATGTTTTGGTGGCTCCTTCCCTGATGGCGCCCAGTATGGGTTCAGTTCTCGTTCCGGGCGCGACAATAGCAAGAACGGGAACCTGAATGAACGAACCAGAACGGCAACGAAAGGTTGAAAACTCCGCTGCACGTTCCAGGATCCTGAAGGGGAATTGACTGAATCCCCCCTAACTGCGCGCATTGAACCAATTTTGATGCTAGTGAGTCAAGGTGAATCGGCGCAAAATAACAAGAATCGGCAAAATATTATCGTAGTCCGGATATTTCACCCGTTTCGTCGCGAGGCCCTTGTTGCCAGAATCGCTGAGCTAGGTCCTTTCGTGGCAAGTGTGAGGTTCACGACAGCAGGCGTGTTTTTTACACATTGAGGATCGTGGACCGAAACATAACGCAGCCACGGAAGGACTTGGGACGCCGTAGCAGAAACGGATGAAATATCCGGGCAAGTCAGAAATGGAAAGAGTAACCTCGCACGACCTAGATAGCTTTTTCAAGGAGATTGCTGTGCCCACTCGAGCAGCCAACCATACTGTTCAGCAAAAGCATGTTCATCGATGCCCTGTGGGCTCTTGAAAAAGCTACTGAGAAACGTCAACGAACCTGTTTCACCGCGACTTTTAGCGGCCAACGTGAAGCGAACCAAATCGAGCACCAGAGGGGCGGCCAGCAGGGAATCGCAACCATGCCAGGTAAGTTGCAAGGTCATCGGGGTATCCAGAAATCCTTTAAAATGAATATGGTCCCAGGCCGTTTTCCAATCTCCCAGGCTGGCAATGTGTTCGATCGATACGAGTGTTTCGGGAGAATATCCAAAGATTTTTCCCAAGAGTTGGTCTTTGCTCTGCAACTTGGCGGCCTTGTTGACTGGATTATCCAATACTTTGCCATCGAGGTTCCCAAAAATGTTGTGTCCTACCCAGCTGAGAACTTCCAGGTGGCGTGCCGTAAACATCGGCGCAAGCACGCTTTTCAAGAGAGTTTCGCCCGTTTTTCCATCGCGTCCAGCGTGGCATACATTTTGAATCCGAGCCAAATCATCCAGGCCTTGAGGCTCTGCACCCAGCGAAGGGGTGAAGTTGATGTAGGGCATTCCTAGCTCGAAAGCTACGATAGCGTACAGAGAACTGGCGGGAAGGCAATCCATCAGAGCCTGTGTTTCTCGCCATGTAGCAGGCCATGTAGCAGGCCCCATAGTGGAGGATCCAGTAGAGGATTCCGCAGTATTGGATGCTTCGGTCGAAGCCACGTTCACAACCACGACATCGGCCAATCGGTGCTGTTGGCGGAATTCCTGCAGGTCGGATTTCAGACGATCCACTGCCTGTTGGCCTGAAGCGTCACTCGCTGCAATTGGATCTTGATAAGGTGTCTCAGCGGCCAATTGACAAATGGTTTCGCCGACGTTCCTTAGCGTGCCGGGGCGGATACGTTGTTTGATGGCCTTCAGGTCTTCACGGCAGGCATCCAGCAGTTTGGCATCCAAGACGCGGCTTTCGCGATGCAGGCGATCTGCTTCATCGGTTAGCGACACGTCACGAATCTCGTGGCCTCCAACCACAAATTGATCCCATGAGGGAAGGTCTAAATGAGCAAAAAGCGGGAGTTCGGAAACGAGTCCGGTGCCACGGGTGAGATTTTTTTGTAGGGCGAGTAGTCCTGTCGTTGCCGCTGTGGCAACTCCCCCGCAAGCTCCAACGAGCCAGATTCCCAAACGCTGGTCTGACATGGGCGGTTGACTGCTATAAATGGGTGAAATGAGTAGGAAATATCTACGCCAGGCGGTCGGTTTAGCCTGGATATTTTATAAACTTCGTCGCGAGAGGCCGAAGAGTGCTGTGTCTGCAAGGCAAACGGTGATTTGGGTGCGGAAAATATTGTTTATACATGAGCACACCAAAATTATCGTTTAACGCTGCAGACGCAGTGCTATATGGACTCGTAGCAGAATGTTTATAAAATATTCGGGTTAGCTAACCTACTGGCGACCGCTGATATGCGAGTTTATGATTGTCGCATGAAGGGCTGATAGGGTCTAGGGTCTGACGTCCGACCTTTGACCGCAAGCCTCTGGCCTCCGACCTCTGACCCCCCCCCAAATTTCTACCATGTTTAAAAACGTGCCTTCCGCTCCTCGAGATGCGATTCTTGGCCTGACCGAAGCCTTTCGTAGTGACCCACGCCCAGAGAAAATCAATTTAAGTGTCGGTGTCTATCAGGATGAAAGTGGCCAGACACCCGTGCTTGAGGTAGTACGTGAAGCAGAGCAGAAGATGGCAGTGGAATCAGCCAGCAAGGGGTATTTGCCCATATCTGGTTTGCCAGCTTATGCCGAAAAAGTCCAAAAACTCCTCTTTGGCGAGGAGTATGAGGGGCTACAGGATGGCCGGGCAACCACTTTCCAGACACCGGGTGGAACTGGCGCGTTGCGGGTGGCCGCGGATTTTTTGCATGCTCAGCTTCCCCAAGCAACGGTTTGGCTCAGTGACCCTACATGGGCCAACCATCCCAATATTTTTGCCGCAGCTGGTGTGGCTACCAAAACTTACCCCTATTACGACTCGACGACCCATGGCTTGTCAATCGAGCGTATGTTGTCAGCCATTAAAACAATTCCTGCTGGCGATGTGATCTTGCTCCATGCCTGTTGTCACAACCCCACGGGCATCGATCCAGATCCGAGCCAATGGCAGGCGATCGCCACGGCCGTTGGCAAGCAGGGCTTGCTGCCTCTGGTCGATTTTGCCTATCAGGGGTTTGCTGAAGGTGTGGAGGAAGATGCGACCAGCTTACGACGATTCTGCCAAGATGAGTTAATGGTTTGCAATTCGTTTTCAAAGAATTTTGGCCTCTATCGCGAGCGTGTGGGCGCACTGTCCGTGGTTAGCAATACGAGCGAAAATAGTCAGGCAGTTGAGAGCCAGATCAAACGGACTATACGTACAAACTACTCGAACCCGCCATTTCATGGCGCGGAAATTGTCAACCGAGTACTCCAGGACGAAGTTTGGCGGACTCGCTGGGAGCAGGAGCTTGGCCAGATGCGACAGCGGATTGGTGACATGCGACAGCTCTTGGTGGAAAAATTGATTGAATGTGGTGTGCAGGGAGATTACTCATTCATTACCCGGCAACGGGGCATGTTTTCCTACACCGGACTCACCACGGCACAGGTTGACCTGCTGCGAGAGCAGCATGCTGTCTATATCGTTGGTTCAGGCAGAATTAACGTGGCTGGTATCAATTCGGCTAATGTGAATCGCCTGGCGGATGCCATTGGGAAGGTGGTTGGAACCTAGCCCGCATATTTCACCCGTTTCTGCTACGGCGTCCCAAGTCCTTCCGTGGCTGCGTTATGTTTCGGCCTGCGATCCTCAACGTGTAAAAACACGACTGCGGTCGCAAACCTCACATGCCTTGCCACGAAAGGACTTAAAACACCTCGCGACGAAACGGATGAAATATGCGGGCTAGGGGTGACTGGATAAGTAACTGAGCCTCCAGTGAAGAGCGGAGAGCAGAAAGCGGAAAGCGGAAAAATTTTAGGTACTTGGGCCGCATTCCGCTTTCCGCATTCCGCTTTTCCGCCTATCTTAAAGGTGTGAATATTCTCTTTGCCACCGCAGAGGCTGTGCCTTTTTGCAAGACCGGAGGGTTGGGCGACGTTTGTGGCAGCTTGCCGCGTGAGTTGGCCCAATGGGGCCATAAGCCGGTGATCTTGCTGCCGGCATTCCGCCAAGCCTTACGTTCAGGCTTGCCCATCGAGCCTACCGGAGTGCGATTCACGGTACCTATTGGCCAGAAGCAGGTTCAAGGTCAGTTTTTGCAAAGTCGGTTGCCAGACTCGGAGGTGCCTGTTTTTCTTGTCGAACAGGCAGACTATTTCGATCGCGATCAACTTTATGGCGAAGCTGGTGAAGACTACAAAGACAATTGCGAACGGTTCACTTTTTTCTGCCAGGCGGTGCTTAAGGCCGTGCGATTGTTGGATTTGAGAACCGATTTGATCCATTGCCACGATTGGTGCACCGGACTCATACCAGCCTACTTGAGTACGCTTGAACAAGAAGGGCGGAGCCAGGAGGAACCCTTCTTTGCGCAGAGGGCCTATGAGCGAATGGCGTCACTTTTCACCATCCATAATTTGGCCCACCAAGGCAATTTTTGGCATTGGGATATGGCGCTGACAGGTATCGACTGGAAGTACTTCAACTGGCGACAAATGGAGTTTTATGGAAATTTGAGTTTCTTGAAAAGCGGAATTGTATTTGCGGATGCACTGAGTACGGTGAGTCCTACTTACGCACAGGAAATATTACACCCACCCCTTAGTTGCGGACTGGAAGGCGCGTTGATGAATCGACGCGAAGATCTCTTTGGGATCATTAACGGAGTGGACTACCAGGAGTGGGACCCAGAGACTGACCCGTTTTTGAGTGAAGAAGGTTACGCGGGGAAACCGTATGGACTTCAAGACTTTGATGAGGGTAAAGCAGCCTGCAAGGCGGCCTTACAGCAGCAACTGGGCTTGCCCTGTCGCCCGGAGGTTCCCCTGCTTGCGAGCGTTGGCCGGTTGGCCGACCAAAAAGGATTTGACTTGATTGCTCGTGCCATTCAGGGTTGGACGGGCTCTTCGAATGGGAGGGATCCATCGGACCGGCCAGAAGTGCAATGGGTCATCCTGGGGACCGGCGAAGCGAAGTACCATCATGTGCTTTCACAGTTGGCTGCGGAGTACCCGCAGCAGGTGGCGGTCCGGCTCGAATTTTCCAACCGCCTGGCTCATATCATCGAAGCAGGGGCTGATATTTTTCTGATGCCTAGCCAATATGAGCCATGTGGCCTGAATCAACTCTACAGCCTCAAGTATGGCGCGGTTCCTTTGGTTCGTGCGACCGGTGGCCTGGCGGATACGGTTGTCGACCTGAATGAAAAATCCCTGGATGCTGGCACTGCCACCGGATTTGCCTTTAAAGAATACTCCTCACTAGCCTTGACGGATACCATCGAGCGGGCATGCCAGGTATATGCTGACAAACGTCTGTGGCACTCGTTAGTCGCCCGAGGCATGCAACAAGATTGGTCGTGGCGAGAAAGTGCCTGTCAGTACGCAACGCTGTACGAACGGACGCTGGAGCAAGTGCAGCGCGAGCGTTTACTTCTCGGCAAAACATGAACATGAAGGCCCATTTTCGCCGATTCAATAGGTTAGAGTCTGCTCAATCCTTACTTTTTGGGTTTGCCCGAATATTTCATAAACATTCTACTATGAGTCCGAATAGCACTGTGTCTGCTGCGTTAACCGATAAT
>JBDOMT010000439.1:0-3665 GCA_039831705.1 Pirellulales bacterium
TGTCAGGACGATCACGTCGCCGCCATTTGCGCTCAGGTCAACATCCGACGGGTTGATGACGCTGGTAAAAGTTTCCGAAAAAGAGGAGAGCTGGTCACCGAATTCGGTAATTAGCGTATTCGTATAGCGAACAAGATCAGCCGACAGTTCGTGCCCGTCGTGTGGCCTGCTGAGCTCGAAGGCAGCGCCAAGATGCGCCACAGCATAATGGCTGTTCTCGCCCAGCGCCAAAGTCAAGGCCTGTGGCAGATCAGCGATCGGATAGACCGGAATTGCGGGTGTCGCGATGCTGAGTTGGTCTTCCTCCGGATGGGTTGCGAACAACTGCCACCATTCACCGGCGACAGGTGTTTCGCTCGTCGGAATAGCCAGGACGGATTCCTTGACAGACTCGATAACGGAAATGGCCTCTGCCGACGGCACACGCGTTCGCAGGCGAATGGTGAATGGACTGTCATCGAACTGAGTGATGGTCAGCTGGTTTGGCAAATCGCTCAAGTAGACGGAGGAGTGTGCGCTGGCGAAGCCAGGTTGTTGAGGCGTGTCAAAGGTGAATTCAGCGGGATCCGTGAATTCTTTAAGCCGGTCCAAGCGGTCGTCATCCGCGTCCAGTTCCAGTGCCCAACGATCGCCAGGTCGGCGGGTCTCTGGGAATATTACAGTGCGACTTAGCCGATGTTCAAACGTCGGAGTGTCTGTGCCCACATCGATGTACTGTTGATGCCCCTCAGTTACCGTGATGGTTTCGGCGCTTGGATTGCGAGAAGTCAGGGCTACAGTGAGGTCACTGGCGTCGAGTTGAGTGATCTCAAGGATGGCTGCATTGGTTCCGGCGGGGTTGTGGCGAGCTGTGTATCCATCGATTGCACTCAAGCTGGCAGCCAGGGGACCAAGCGCGGCCGCGTAATCAGCCGTCCCCACGGTTGTACTTACTGAGATGTCAAATCGATCATTGTCGCTATCAATGGCCAGTGTCCAGATATCACCAGCCTGGGGTGCCTCTGGGAATTGTACGGTAACCCTGTGGCGATCATATTCAGTTAGGGCGTCATGAATGACTGTATTGCTTTCAGCGATGGCATGGGAAGTATAGGACGTCGTGCCGTCGGAGGCCGTGATGTACCACTCGTCTCCCGGAATAATCTGATGATTAAACGGAAGAACTAGCTGCTGGCGAGATTCGGTGATACTGGCATACGAGACATCGTAGTTGGTGGTGGGAGCGTCAAGCTCTGCAATGAGCTTGAGGGCGGTTTCGTCTTCCCGACCCTGTGACGCACCAAAAGCTAATGCTAGGCGATATCCAGCGCTGTCGGGAATCTGGAGGACAATGTCTGCCGACGATTGGCCAGCCGCGGTTACGGCGGTCTGCGATTCATTGATCGAATCGACAATTTGATTGCGAAGCGCCGAAATACTCGTGTCGTATTGGCGCAACTCAACTACCGGTGGCCCGGAAACAGAATCGTAGGTAAAGCCGATCGAGAGCGGGTCGGAAAGATAGAAGGCAGTAGCGGGAGACGTGGAATGGTCGGTAACGGTGATTGCCGAACTGCCAGCCACGAGATCGCCATTTATATTGACTACGCGAAGAGACACGTCAAACGGCGTCGTTGCGAGTTGTGTGATAGTGAGCTGGTCTTCCGTTTCCTCGAGGTGAATGCCTGTGTAGCCTGACTGCTCGTTTAGTCCCTGTAGCAGTGACTGAATAATGGTCGCGTAGCTGGTGTCTGTAGCCGTCGCGGATAATTCGACGTGGAAGGCTGCGTCCTGGCTATCTAGTCGCAGCTTCCAAACATCTCCGAGTTGAGGCGGCTGCGGGAACGTGATTACTCTTTGCATTTGGCTGTTGATCTGATCGACAAGTGCGATTAAGGCGGCCGCCGGCGTGTCATCAAGACTGGCTAAAGCACTTACCGAGCGTCGCGAATCGGTCGCATCCACCACGGTGAGACTCCATTCCGGCATGCTCGGGTCATACGGAGCGAGTGCGTAGATGACGGATTGAGAGATGACATTTGTCAGGTCGGTCGTGCTGTCGTCCGCCTCAAGAACAATCGTGAGTTCGTCACCAGCCTCAATGGTGGTCGTAAGTTCGATTGCAGTCTGCTCGATATGTGTCGCTCGGAATGTGGCTTGTGTGTTCAAGGCCGCAGCAAGGGTTGCTACCAAATCGGCGCCGCTGGAAATGGGCTCGTACGCGAAGCCGCCCGCGGAGATGGTGCGCAATGTCCAGTTCGGGTTGCCTGGGCTTGCCTGGAGTGAGCCTGACGCAGAACCGTCAATATCCAGGTTTACGGCAAAGGGGACGTCGGCATGCTGCGTGAGCAGGAGTTCGCCTGCTGCGCCATCGGGATTTGAAGTTCCGGTAAACTTCCCGGATGCCGTCAGGAGGCCTGACAGTTCAGCGAGAAGGGGCTCAAGGGTGCCATCCTGCGCAGTCGCCGTTACCGCCATGTCAAAGCTGTTATCTTCGGAGTCGATAGTGAGAGTCCAGGTGTCGCCAGCTACCGGTGTTTCAGTAAAGGTCAAAACTGCGATGTTCTGTTGGTCGCCGTCGGGGAACGTCAATCTGTGTGTTACTTCGTGTGTAGGCGACTCGGTTTCCAACAGGCTACTACCTGGAAGGGAGACATTCGCATTATGGACCGGCGTTTCAGGGTCACTTGATTCCAGGGTTAGACCCCAGACATCGTATGAGGAAAGGGAAGCATACGAAGTGATACGGAAAGCTCTCGTTTCGAGTGTCTGTTGAGACTGCAGCGCTGGCCCGAACGCGTCCCAAATATTTGCGGTTCCCGTTGGTGCGAGGATGGATCTGAGGCGACGGTTCAAATTTGGCAGCGTGGGATGATTAAATGTGAGGACCCACTCAATGTCGTGCTCGCTGGAAGTTGGCGTGGAGATGTTAATGATGCCGCGATTGTGTGTTGTATGGCTTGCCGGCCTTCCGAAGGCGGGATTGTCCGACTCTAAAGTCGCTACGAAATCTTTGTGGGATAATTGGGTGATCAGTAATTGGTTCGGGTTAGCCTGGTCATACGATGCCGTGTATTTACCGGTGCCATCAACTTCATCCTTTAACGCCAGCATGATTGACTGGTAGGCGTCATCGGACGCCGTTGACATCAGTCCGGAGATGTCAAATGTGTCATCATCGCTATCGAGTGTCAGCGTCCACTGGTCACCGGTTTCCGGTGGGGTGGGAACGACAAGGGCCTTGGTGTGTTCCTGGGCCTCCGGTATCGCGTCGCGAATGTATTCAACCGCGATTGTTTGAGGTTCATGATCTCGGTCAATGATAAGCGAGTCATCAATAACGGAAACGCCGTAGTTTCCGTTTGCGGAAATAGCCGTTGCAAATTGGGCGAGGGCTGTGGATGGTGGGGCCGATGATACAAGCACATCGAGATTGTCGTTGGCGGGGTGATCCAGTCGTAGAGTCCACGTTTCATGGATGTCGAGGACAGACTCGGTCGCCAGGACCATGGTTAGTCGATCCTCAAGAGTGCCCGACTGCACAGCGGATGCAGACAATTGCGTGACGGTTAGTGTCACCTCGTAATTGACGTCTGACAACTGAGTGATGATAAGCCGGTCTTCGCTCGAGGAGTCATAGCTCGCCGTGTAGCGTCCGGTTAGCTCAAGACCTTCTCGTAGTGCAG